>JAPOWL010000608.1 GCA_026707615.1 Acidobacteriota bacterium
GGAAGAGGACCACCGCCACGCCGAACTCCACGAGATGGACGAGCCCCCCGCCCAGCGCCGACGGGTCGACCCAGCCGGCCAGCTCCGGACCGAGGGCCGCGCCTGCCGCGAGCAGCAGGACGATGCCCGGGAGGCGCACCTGGCTCGCGAGGGACTGGGCCGCGGCGCCGGCCGCGAGGGCGATGGCGAGCGTCAGCGCGCTCGGCTGGAGGTCCACGTCGATCCCCGGGAACGGGAGCGCCGCCGCCCGCGCTCGGTCGGGGTCGGAGACGTTCGGGACGGCATCGAGGGCCGGGCCGCGGATGCGGAAGCGCTGTGGTCGATTCTACGCGATGGGTCGCGGCCGACGGCGGCGGCGGACGGCGCGGGGGGCGCGCAGGGACCCGGCGATGGCACCCGGGCGGGGCGGATTGGTAAGCTTCACGATGTTGGACGGCGCGGCGGGCATGGTCGTCCGCGGGTCGAAAACGGTAGCGGAAGGAGCGTGACGCAAGACATGGCAGAGCGAACTCACGTACGGACAGCCCGGCTGCGAGGCCTGCTTGCCACGGCGGCGATTGTGGCCCTGACCGGCGGCGTGGCCGGTGACGCCGCGGCGCAGGACTGGACACAGTGGCGCGGACCGATGCGCGACGGCACGGTGACCGGCTTCGACGCACCGGCGACCTGGCCGGAGGGACTCACCCGGCAGTGGTCCCGGGAGATCGGGCTCGGCTACGCGACGCCCCTGCTGCTCGGCGATCGCCTGTACCTGTTCACCCGCGAGGGGGACGACGAAGTGATGCAGGCTCTTGACGCCGCCAGCGGCGAGACCCTCTGGCGCACCGCCTACTCCGCCGCGTTCGCGATGAACCCGGCCACGAACCCGCACGGCGAGGGGCCGAAGTCGACCCCGGCGTATGCCGACGGCCGGCTCTTCACGCTCGGCATCAGCGGCATCGTCTCCGCCTTCGACGCGGAGACCGGCGAGCGCCTGTGGCACGTCCCGGCCGGGCCGGTCGAGCCGCTCTACCACACGGCGATGTCGCCGCTCGTGGTGGGCGACCTCGTCATCTTCCACGTCGGCGGTCACGACGCCGGCGCCCTGACCGCCTTCGACGCCGCCACCGGCGCCGTGCGCTGGGCGCTCGAGGGCGACGGCCCGGCCTACGGCTCTCCGCAGCTCTACGAGTTCGACGGCGCGCGCCAGGTGGTCACGCTCACGCAGACCCGCCACGTCGGCGTCTCCGTCGAGACCGGCGCCCTGCTCTGGGAGCGCCCCTTCGTGACGCCCTACGACACCACCTCCCAGACCCCGCTGCGCCACGGCGACATCGTCATCGAGACCGGCATGGAGATGGGCATCACCGGCTTTCGGGTGGTGCCGGCACCGGGCGGCGGCTGGACGACGGAGGACGTCTGGCACACCAACGAGGTGACGCTGCACATGACCAACGGGGTCATCGCCGACGGCGTGCTGGTGGGCCTCTCCCAGCGCAACAGCGGCCAGTACTTCGGGCTCGACCTCGACACCGGCGAGGTGCTCTGGACGAGCCCCCCGCGGCAAGCCGAGAACGCGGCGATCCTCCGCTCCGGAGAGACGATCGTCTCGCTGCAGGACGACGCCCAGCTCCTCGTGCTGGGCAACGGACGCACGACGTTCGATCCGGTCGCCCGCTACGACGTCGCCGACAGCCCCACCTGGACCCAGCCGACCCTGGCGGGCAACCGGCTGTACGTCAAGGACGTCGACACGCTGACGCTCTGGACGGTCGAGTGAGCGGCCCGTCGTTGCCAGGCCGGGGGCCGCTCCCCGGCTTGGCAACGACACCGCAGGTGGGGAAGGCGTGACCGCCCGGCCCTCCGCACGAGCCTGAGCCCGGCGAGCGATGCCGCGGGCGGCTCGTCCGGCCTCGGATGACCGCGCGTGGTACGATGTCGAGGATGGATCCGGACTGGCTGACGCTCGGAGCGGTCGTAGCCGTCGGCGGTCTGCTGTGGCGAGCGCTCGGTACCCGCATCGATGATGTCGGCCGGCGGCTCGAAGCGCTGGCCAGCGACGTGAAGAGCGTCGATCGCCGGGTGGCCCGACTCGAGGGTTGGCTCGAACGAGACCGCATGGGTCCGGTCCCGGGCAGCCCCGCATCAAGCAGCGCTCGTACCGCCTCCACTTCCTGAACCGCCGCTGCCCGCCGTCGAGCGGAATTCCCCCCGCAACACGTGCTTGCGGATCTTGCCGACGGCAGTCCGCGGCAGCTCGGCGCGGAATCGCACGAACTGCGGGACGCGAAAGCTGGCGAGCCGCTCCCGACACCAGGCAAGCACGTCGTCCCCGGTCAGGGCCGCCGGGGATTCGCCACCCTCGGCGGCGCGCGGCACGACGACGGCCACGATGGCCTCGTCGCGCATCGCGTCGGGCACGCCGATCACGGCGCAGTCGAACACGGCGGGATGCTCGCGGATCACGGCCTCGACCTCGCTGGCCGCGACGTTCTCGCCCGAGCGCTTGATCATGTCCTTCGCGCGGTCGACGAAATGGAAGTACCCATCGTCGTCCTGCCGGGCGTTGTCGCCACTCCAGAGCCAGCCGTCGCGGAGGGTCTCGGCGGTGGCTTCCGGGTTCTTGTAGTAGCCCTTCATCAGCGACAGCCCCGGCTCGCCGCGCACGACGACCTGCCCGACCTCGCCCCTCGCAACCGACTCGCCGTTCCCGTCGACGAGGCGTGACGCGTAGCCGGGGGCCGGCAGCCCCATCGACATGTTGCGGCGTTCGCCGTCGAGGGGATTGATGATCGGGGGACCCATCGTCTCGGTCATGCCCCAGAGCTGCAGGAGCGGGGCGCCGAAGCGCTCCTCCCACTCGGCGAGCTGGGCCGGCGTCACGCTCTGCGCGAAGAGGACGGCGCGGAGCCGGTTCTCCGCAAGCTCCGGGCGCCGCGGCTGGGCGAGCAGCATCCGGATCGGCGCCGCGAACAGGCTGGAGACCGTGCAGCCGTGGGCGATCGCCTGATCGAAGAAGCGGCTGGCGCTGAAGCGCGCCATCAATGCGACGCTCGCCCCGGCCACGAGCGCGCTCATCGTCGAGTAGTACTGCGCGTTGCCGTGGAACAGCGGCATGACGACGAGGTGCCGGTCGTCCGGCGTCAGGCGCACCGCCCGGGCCACGGTCTCACCCGCGCAGATATAGTTCGCATGCGTCACGAGCACGCCCTTGGGGCGCGCCGTCGTGCCGGAGGTGTAGAGGATGGCGGCCTCGTCCGCGGGCGACGGCGCCTCCCCCTCGGGCGGCGTCTCGGGGCACTCCGCCATCCGCCGGCCGAAGTCGACCTCCGCCGACGGGGCCCCGGCGCCGCACACGAGCACGTCGCCGACCCCCGCGCACCGGGCACGCACCTTGCGGGCGAGGTCGAACCGGTCGGCGTCGGCGAAGATGAGCCGGCTCTCGGAGTGACCGGCCAGGTACTCCAGCTCGGACGCCGACGACGCCGTGTTGACGGGAACGATGATGGTGCCGAGCTTCGCGGCCCCGAACCAGAGGGCGAGGAACTCCGGGCAGTTGGCGAGGAGCAGCGTGATGGTGTCGCCCCGGCCGACGCCGAGTCGACGGAGGACATGGGCGGCGCGGTTCGCAACTCGGTCGAACTCGCCGTACGTACGTGCGGTAACGCCTCCGTCCAGATCGTCGAAGACGACGAACGGAGCATCGGGGCTCTCGCGGGCCCGCGTCTCGAGCAGCGCAACCGGCGTCCGCGTTCCGTCCCCGGCCGGCAGGAGAACGCGGTGTCCGGAGCTCAATGGCAGGGCCTCCGTCCGCGCCGGATGCAGGAAACGCCGTTCGTCAGGCGCAACCGGCGGCGAGGGCGAGCGCACGGCACACGCGGCGCATCTTGGCCTCGCTCAAGGAACCCACGTAGCGGTGCAGCAGGCGCTGCTCGACGGTCTGGACGTGGTCGAGGTTGATGGCGGAGTCGTGCTTGAGCCCTTCATCCACCCCGACCACCACCTCGCTCGGCAGTCCCCGAATCGTCGACGTTACCGGCGCCACCATCGCCGTGCGCAGAAGCGGCAGCGCCCGCTGGCGGGTCAGGACGACCACCGGCCGCCGCTTGTCGGGAGCGCCGAACCGATAGTGCCAGATTTCCCCCCGGCGAGGCCGCCCGCTCAGGGATCCGGCCATACGCCCTCGGCGGACCAGCCTTCGAGCTCGTCGTCGATGGAGGGGGTCCCGCCGTAACCTGCCTCGTATCGGCGATCGACCTCCTCGGCGTCCTTGCGGGCCAGGAAGTCGGCTGCCGCTTCCCGCAGCACGGCCGAGCGCCCTCGTTCGCGAACCATCGGATGTCGATCAAGCCGCGCAAGGAGCGCCTCGTCGAATGTGACCTGTATGGGTTTCATACCCGTATCATGCCACATGCAGCATGTTGGCCGCGCACAACAGCCGCGACCGTGCGGGTCCTTCCGCCCGGCAAGGTGCTCCACCCTGCCGGTTCGATCCTGTCTCCTTGCCGTGCTACGATTGCGTACACGGTCGTGAATCGCGGGGCCTTGAGAATGCGCTTCATCAGCGTGCGCGAACTGCGCGGTCGGTCGGCGACGGTCTGGAAGACCCTGGCGGACGAGAAGGATCTCGTCGTTACGTCCAACGGCAAGCCGATCGCCGTACTGTCCGCCACGTCGGAGGAGCACGTCGAGGAGTCGCTGCGCACGGTGCGGCGGGCGCGAGCGCAGGCCGCGGTCGATGCCGTTCAGCAAGCGTCCGTGCAGGCCGGCACGCATCGAATGTCGTTGGACGAGATCAACCGGGAGATTGACGCCGCGCGCCGGACGCGCCGCGGATGACGGTCGTACTCGACACCAACGTCCTGGTGTCCGGCCTCATCGCTCCCTTCGGTCCGCCGGGCGACATCGTGCGATTGCTTGCCAGCGGGGCCATTCGCGCCTGCTACGACGCCCGCATCCTGGCGGAGTACCGCGAAGTCCTCTCGCGCCCTGCGTTCGGGCTCGCCGCCCACCGCATAGGGTCTCTCCTCGATCAGGTGGAAGGCGAGGGCGTGCTCGTCACGGCGCATCCCTGGGCAGTGCGTCTGCCGGACCCGGAGGACGAGATGTTCCTGGCGGTCGCGTTGGCGGGACGTGCACGTTGTCTGGTCACCGGCAATCTGCGCCACTACCCCGAAAGTTGCCGCCAGGGGGTAGCGGTTGTCTCTCCGCGACGCTTCATTGAGCTGTACGTCGACGCCACCCGGTCGCCGGACACGTGACGTTGCGTGAAGCGCGGGCTCTCCACGGGGGCGCGTCAGTGGATCACTTCGCCCTCGACGGAGTCGTCGAGCAGCTCCAGGTGGGGAATCTCGAGGGAGCGGACGCGATTGATGGCGAGCGCGAGCGCCTCGGCGCCGGCGCACGAGCCTCCCTTCGCCCGCAGCTCGCGTTGCGTGGCCCGCAGAACGCGCAGCACCTGGGCCCGATCGAAGCGCTGCCCGGCGCAATGCTCGCAGAAGCTCATGATCGTGCTCGCCTCCCGGGCAACCCGCGACGCCGCCGGCCGCCCTGCTGCACTAGCGTAGCCCATTTCCCGCCGACCCTGCGCCCCGGCGCGCCCGGCCACCCCTCCCGGCTCCGTGGCGCTGCGCCGTACGTTCCGTTACCGCCGCCAACCCGTCGCTGGCTCCGGGTCGGCCCCAGCCCCCACCGCCCCAGGAGCTTGCGCCGCGGCGCTCC
>JAPOWL010000368.1 GCA_026707615.1 Acidobacteriota bacterium
CCGAGGGCGCCAAGCAGTCGTTCCACTACCAGGCGTGGCCGGAGACGGCGGCCCTCCTCGAAGAGCTCGGAGCCGACACCCGCCTGGGAATCCCGGGGACCATCCACGAGCGCCTGCGGGGGCTGGTGGCGACTCCGTAGGCCGACCCCAGGGCCCGGCGGGGTGACCTGCCATCCGACAGGCAGACTCGATGCGAGGAGGCGACCGATGCGCGCCGTGACCGAGCGTCTCGCTGCTCTCAGTCTCTTCATCCTCCCGGTGGCGGCCGCGAGCGCGGTGGGCCTCGGCGCAGCGGGCCCCGGCGCGGCGGGCGGCAGCGGGGCCGCGCCGGACCTGCGCCTCGTGGAGGCGATGGCGGTGCGCGACACCGCCCGCGTTCGGGCGCTGGTCGCCGCCGGGGAAGCGGACGTGAATGCCGCACGGGCCGACGGGGCGACGGCGCTGCTCTGGGCGGCACACTGGGACGACGCGGAGGCGGTGGAGCAGCTCCTGCGGGCCGGCGCGGACGTGAATGCCGCGGACGATCACGGCGTGACGCCTCTTGCGCGCGCGGCCGAGAACGCGAGCGCGCCGATGGTCGCGCGGCTGCTCGCGGCGGGGGCGGACCCCAACGCGGCCCAGTCCAACGGACTGACGCCGCTGATGACGGCCGCGCGCACCGGCAGCCTCGCCGTCGTGCAGGCGCTCCTCGCCCGCGGCGCCGACGTCGACGCGGCCACGGCGTCGACGCACGAGACGGCGCTGATGTGGGCGGTCGCCGGACGCCACCGGGAGGTCGCCCGCGCGCTCGTCGAGCGCGGCGCCGCCGTGCATCCGCAGCCGGGCCAGGCGTTCTCGCCGCTCGTGGCCGCGGCCCGGAACGGCGACATCGAGACGGCCGAGATCCTGCTCGGCGCCGGCGCCGGCGTGGACGACGCCGGTTCGGACGGCGCCCATCCTCTGGCCTACGCGGTCATCGCCGGGCAGAGCGCGTTCGCCCACTTCCTGCTGGAGCGGGGCGCCGATCCCGACGGGGCGGTCGGCGGCGTCACGGCGCTGCACGCGGCGGCCGGCTCCGTCGGCCCCTGGCTGAAGGCGTGGAACCGCACCCACGGCGCACGGGCCGGCCGGCTCGCCCTGGACGAGCGCCTCGCGCTCGTGGACGCCCTGCTGGCCCGCGGCGCCGATCCCAACGCCCGCACGACCGCCTCGGACGTGATCGGACAAGGCTTCGTCCGCAACGGCGCCTACGACACCTTCGCGACCGGAACCGGCGACGTGGGCGGGGCGACGCCGCTGTGGGTGGCGGCGTACGCCGCGAACCCCGGCCCGGGCAGCTCGTCGTTCCGGGGACGGCGGCCCACGCCGAGCTCGAACGGCGCCATCCTGCGCCGCCTGCTCGCGGGAGGCGCGCGGCCCGGCCGCACACCGCGCGACGGCACGACGGCGCTCATGGCCGCGGCCGGCTGCGGGCGCGCGGCGCACCTCACGAACGTGCCGCGGGCCCCCCGCGTGCCGACGGCGGAAGAGGCCGTCGAGATCCTCGTCGCGGCGGGCGTGGACGTCAACGCCACCAACGAGGGTGACTTCACGGCGCTGCACTGCGCCGCCTTCAGCGGCCTGAACGAGGTGGTGCGGCAGCTCGTGGAGCACGGGGCCGACATCGACGCGCGCGACTGGCGGGGGCGCACCGCGTTCCGCCTGGCGGAGGGCGCCAAGCAGTCGTTCCACTACCAGGAGTGGCCGGGCGTGGCCGCGCTGCTCGCGGAGCTGGGCGCCGACACCAGCCTGGGCATCCCGGGCACCATCCACGAACGCCTGCGCGGGCTCCTGGCGGCCCGCTAGGAGTCTGTTGAACGGAGCCGCAGCGACGAACGGCGGGCCGGAGTCCGCTCCGTAGAACGGGACAGCGGGCGCGTGGCGGTCGCGCGAGCGGCCCGATCCCGGGGGGATTCGAATGATGCGTCGACCGGCGGGATGGGCGGCCGCGTTCGTGGTCGGAGCGGCGACCCTGACATTCGCGCAGAAGGTGATCGGCCCCGAGGAGTTCGACCGCGCGATGAAGACCGTCGGCGCCGCCCTCGAGGTCGCGGAGGAGGCCCTGGGTTCCGCGTCCTACGTCGAGGCCAAGACGCCGCTCGCGCTCTCCCGGCAGGTGCTCGCCTCCACCCGGCCGGAATGGGAAGTCCTCGGGCGGCCCGACGCGGTGCGGATGAACCGTGAGGCAGTCGCCGCCCTGGACGCGCTCGACAAGGCCCTGTCGGCGGCGGCGGTCGACGCGGCGGTCGCGACGGCGGCCCTCGGGGACGTCAACCGCGCCTGCGACGCGTGCCACGCGATCCACCGCGAGGGCGACGCGCAGACCGGCTACCGCATCCGATCCGCGCCGCGCTGAGCGCCGGCCGCGCCGGAGTCACCTGCTCCGCGGCGTCCGCCGCCAACCGTCCGCGAGGCCGGAGCGTGCCGTGCGGGAGCACGCCTGGCGGGCAGCCTGCAGCGCCCGTCAGGGCGCCGCGAGCGCGGTGAACGCGGCCTCGAGCGCCGTCTCGGCCTCCTGCAGCGCGCCGCGCGCCCCGCCCAGCCAGCGTCGGCCGCCGTCCAGCCGCTGCCGCCCTTCCCGCAGCATCCGCTCCGTCTCCGCTGGCTGCGGCCCGCCGAGGCCCCGTCGTCCCGCCACCATCTCCTCGGGATCGAGGGCCTCGCGGATCCGGTCGACGCTCACCGGGAGCGGCTCGCCGTAGGTCTCCTCGTAGACGTGGAGCAGCTCCTCCGCCGTGAGCTCCTTGGGGCGCTTGCCGTGCGCCCGGCCGTACTCGGTCAGCTCCGATGCATAGTGGTGGCCCTCGCGGAACGGCACCTCGGCGTGCCGCAGCAGCGTGTCGGCCACCTCCGTCATGGTGGCGTAGTCCGCGTCCACCTCGGCCAGGGACCGCGCGGGATCGACGACGAGGCCGGCTACGACGTCCGCGTAGAGGGCGTACATGCGCCGCGCCTTCTCGGCGGTCTCCAGCACCTGGTCCGCGCCGCGGTAGTCGATCATCCCGGTCGACGTGTTGTGCGCGGTGAGGAAGACCGTCTGCGCGTCGCCGAGGACGGTGCTCGCGACCTGGCGCAGCCGCTCCAGGGCGATGGGGTTCCGCTTCTGCGGCATGATGCTGCTGATGCCGGTCAGCGAGCGGTCCAGGAGCAGCCACGGGGCGGGGTCGTGGTACTGCACCTGCACGTCCTCGCTGAACTGCCCGACGCCGATCGCGGAGATCGCCAGGGCCGAGGCGAGCTCGGTCTTGGAATCGACCGACGAGACGTGGTTGGCGTCGTAGGCATTCTCGACGACGCCGCCGAAGCCGAGGAGGGCGGCCAGCCGCTCCCGGTCGATGGGGAAGCCCGACGTGCCGAGGGCCGCCGCCCCGAGCGGGCTCCGGTTCACCCGCCCGTAGGCCTGCTCGAGGCGCTGCGCGTCCCGTTCGAGGGCCGCCGCGAACGCCAGCAGGTAGTGGGCCAGCGAGGTCGGCTGCGCCTGCACGCCGTGCGTGTAGCCCGGGATGATCGTCCTTGTGTGCCGTTCCGCAAGCGCGAGCAGCGCGCCGCGCGGCGCGAGAAGCGATTCGTACGTGTCGAGCAGGGCCGCCCGCAACGCCAGCCGCCGCGACGTCGAGCCGATGTCCTGCCGGCTGCGGCCCGTGTGCAGCCGCGACGCCCCGCGGCCGACGACCTCGACGAGCCGCTCCTCGAAGACGAGGTAGTCCGACGAGCGCCGGGAGCCCGGCTCCCCCTGCTCCTCGACGACCTGCCCGATGCCCCCGGCAATCGCCGCCGCGAGCGGCGCCGGCACGAGGCCGGCCTCGGCGAGCATCACGATCGACGCCTTGTTGATCTGTCCCAGGCGGTCGAAGTCGTCGCGCTCGCCCTGCGCCGCCGCTCGGGCCGGGAAGAGCGCCAGCGCCAACATCAGCAAGATGCAGCCCGCGGCGGGAACGAAGGGTCCTGACAGCGCTGCCCGCCGGGACGGCACGTGGGTGCCGCCTGCACCGGGAAGGAGCGCCGACACGCGCAGGACGAACGGCGGGCCGCCGCCGGCGTGCGGCAGCGTGGCGCCGTCGGTGCTCGCGGGCGAGGTGGTCATGCGCCTATCGTGTGCTCTCATCGGGTTCCTTCTTCCTCCGGATCCGTACGACGCCTGCATTCGCCGGAAGCCGCAGGCGGCAGGCGGCAGGCGTTCCCGGGAGCGTACCACCGCCGCCCGCCGGACGCCGGCCCCGACCGCGCGGCGACCCCGGTCGCTGCCGGGACCGGACGAGCGACAGCGCGCCGCACGAGTAGGATAGGCCGCGGTGTAGAGGGAGCCCCATGGAGCCCGAACTCCTGGCATCGTTCGCGGTCGCGCTCCTCGCGTTCGGAGTCGTGTCCCGGAGACTGGAGCGCGGCTTCCTCACGCCCCCGATGGTCTTCGTGTCGCTCGGGATCGCGCTGGGACAGCTGGGGTGGCTGGGCTCCGCCAGCGGCCTGCTGCACGGTCTGGCGGAGCTGACGCTGGCGCTGGTTCTCTTCACGGACGCGGCGCGCATCGACTTCGCGCACCTGCGTCACGAGGCGAGCCTGCCGGCGCGGTTGCTGGGCATCGGCCTGCCGCTGACGGTCGCGGCGGGCGCGGTCGCGGCGTGGATCACCGCGCCGGAGCTGGGGTTCTGGGGCGCCGTCCTGCTGGGAGCGATCCTGGCTCCCACGGATGCGGCGCTGGGGCAGGCGGTGGTCAGCGAGACGCGCGTCCCGGTGCGGGTCCGGCAGAGCCTGAACGTCGAGAGCGGACTGAACGACGGGATCGTGCTGCCCATCGTGCTCGTGGCGGCCTCCTTCGCGGGCGCCGCGGTGGAGGGCGGCGGGGCCTTCGGTTGGCTGCCCTTCGCCGCCATGCAACTGACGCTGGGTCCCCTGGCGGGCGTGGCGGTGGGCTGGCTGGGAGGACGCGCCGTCGCGAGGGCGGTGCGCGCGGACCGGATGAGCGAGCCGTTCCAGCGCCTGTCCGTGCTCGGTCTCGCCGGCCTGTCGTTCGCCGTCGCCGAGCTCCTGGGGGGCAACGGCTTCCTCGGGGCGTTCGTCGCCGGTCTCACGCTCGGACGCACGGCACGTCCGGTCTGCACGCGCGCATGCGAGTTCGGAGAGGCCGAGGGCCAACTGCTCACCCTGGTCGTGTTCGTCATCGTCGGGGGCATCATGGTGCCGGGGGCGGTCGCCCACTGGGACTACCGCACGTGGCTGTACGCCGGCCTGAGCCTCACCCTCGTGCGCATGGCGCCGGTGGCGCTCAGCCTGGCCGGCATGGGACTCAGGCCCGCGACGCTGGCGTTCGTCGGCTGGTTCGGCCCGCGGGGACTGGCCTCGATCCTGTACGTGCGGATCGTGGCCGGCGGCGACATTGCCGCCTCCCATCTCGTGGAATCGACGGTGACCCTCACGGTGCTGCTCAGCGTCTTCCTGCACGGCGCCACCGCATTTCCGCTGTCACGGCGCTACTGGGAGCGGCTCGCGGCGGCGCGCGACCGCTACGGGGAGGAGCACCGGCCGGTGCCCGAGCTCCCCGTGCGCATCCGGCACGCCGCCGGCGTCCGCGGCTAGGCGCGGAACGGCGATGCGGCACGTCGCGCCCGCGCGGACTCCCAACGCGCCCGTCAGGGCGCGCTACCGCTCGTCGTCGTGACGGCGGCGC
>JAPOWL010000103.1 GCA_026707615.1 Acidobacteriota bacterium
GCGCTGCTGTTCGAGACCAGTCCGCTCGACCCGGTCGTCTTCCTGGGCGTCTCGGCGATTCTGGTCGGGGTGTGCCTCCTGGCGAGCTGGTTGCCGGCGCGTCGCGCGGCGCGCATCGATCCGATGCACGCCCTGCGCGTGGAGTAGGAAGGGGCTGCATGCCGCTGACCGTCGGCGAACGTTTCGCCGGGCACTTCGAGGTGACCGCCGTGCTCGGGGCGGGCGGCATGGGCGAGGTGTACCGCGCCCGCGACACCCGGCTGAACCGCGCCGTCGCCCTGAAGATCCTCCCGGACGCCTTCGCCGCCGATCCCGACCGCCTGGCCCGTTTCCAGCGGGAGGCGGAGCTCCTGGCGTCGCTCAATCACCCGAACATCGCCCAGATCCACGGCATCGAGGAGGAGGGCGGAACGCGGGCGCTCGTGCTGGAGCTGGTCGAGGGCCCGACGCTGGAGGAGCGGATCGCGTCCGGGCCTCTCTCGCTCGACGACGCGCTGGAGATTGCCACGCAGATCGCGGATGCGCTCGAGGCGGCGCACGAGGCCGGGGTGGTCCATCGCGACCTCAAGCCGGCCAACGTCAAGGTGCGCGAGGACGGGACCGTCAAGGTGCTCGACTTCGGACTGGCGAAGGCCCTGGATGCAGGGTCCGGGTCCGGAGATCCGCACACGTCGCCGACCATGGCCACGGCCGCCACCCGGATGGGGTTCATCGTCGGCACGGCCGCCTACATGTCTCCGGAGCAGGCGCGCGGGAGGACGGTCGACCGGCGGACCGACGTCTGGGCGTTCGGCGCCGTGCTCTTCGAGATGCTCACCGGGCGGCGGGCATTCGCGGGGGACGACGTCACCGGCATCCTGGCCGAGGTGATCAAGACCGAGCCGGCCTGGGCGACGCTCTCCGTCGACGTGCCGCCGGCGGTGTCCGGCGTCCTGCGCCGCTGCCTGCAGAAGGACCCCAGGGAGCGGATGCGGGACATCGGCGACGTGCGGCTGGGGTTGCTCGGCGGGTTCGAGGACCCCGCGCGGCGCGTGACGGCGCCGCCCGCGGCCGACGGCGCGCCGACCGGTGCGGGGGGAGGATGGAAGGGGTACTGGGTCGGCCTGGCGGGCGCGGCCGTCGTCATCGCCGCGGTGGCGGTCGGGCCGGCCGTCCGGATCGTGACGCCGCCCGCGCCGGCCGTGGCGTTCCCGGTGCGCTTCACGATCCCGGCTGCGCCGAACATGGTGCCGTTCGTCGAGCTGTCGCCGGATGGCCGCCATCTCGCCTACCTGGAGTCGGACGAGGGGCGCGAGGCGCGGCTGTGGGTCCATTCGCTCGAGAGCGGGCAGGCCCGCGAGCTTGCCGCGGCCGACACCTCGGGCTTCACGGTGTTCTGGTCCCCCGACAGCCGATTCGTGGCCTTCTCGGACGCCGGCTCCCTGCGGCGAGTCGATCTCGCGAGCGGGGCGGTGGAGACCGTGTGCGATACGCCGCGGCTGTTCGGCGGCAGCTGGAACGCCGACGGCGTCATCGTGTTCGGGGGGATCTCGGGAATCATGCGGGTCCCGGCGGAGGGCGGGAACCCCGTTCCCCTGACGCGGGTCGACTCGGCGCGCGGGGAGCTCGGCCACGTCGCACCCCGCTTCCTGCCGGACGGCCGGCACTTCCTCTACCTGCGGGCATCGTCGGACTCGACCGTCTCCGGGCTCTACGTCGGCTCCCTCGACGTCGATCCGGCGGAGCAGAATCCCGACCGGCTCGTGGCGACGCGTCAGAACGGGACGCATGCGCCCTCGGCCGGTCCGGCCGCGCCCGGCCAGCTGCTCCTGCTGCAGGGCGATCGGCTCCTGGCGCAACCCTTCGACGAACAGCGCCTGGACCTTGCCGGCGACCCGACGGTCGTGACGGAGGGAGTCGGGGCCTACGACGTGTTCGCCGCGTTCTCGGTCTCCCGCAACGGCGTGCTCGCCTTCCGCGGCGCCGAGGCGACGCGCTCGGTGCTCTGGATCGAGCCGACGGGGCAGGAATCCGGAGCGACCGCCATGGACGGGCTCGACGACCCCGAGAACCCCCGCCTGTCACCCGACGGCCGCCGCCTCGCGCTCGTCGTGGACGACGACATCTGGGTGTTCGACCTCGAGGGGCGACCATCGATTCGACTGACGTTCGATGAGGGCGACGCCGCGTCGCCGCTCTGGACGCCCGACGGCGCGCGCATCGTCTACGAGGGCGACGGGTCGCTGTACTCGGTGTCCGCGGACGGCGCGGGCCAGCCGGAACGGGTCGGGCCGCGGGGGCACTACCACGCGCATGCCTGGGCTCCGAACGGCAACCTGATTGCCGCCTCCATCTCCGGCGAGCAGGTGCGCCTGGTCGAGTTCGCGGCCGCCCCCGACTCGGAGGCGCGCGAGATGTTCCCGTCGCCCGCGAACGAAGGCTTCTCGGCCGCGCTCTCGCCCGACGGACGGTGGCTGGCCTACACCTCGGACGCGACGGGGGCGCTCGAGGTCTGGGTGCGACCCTACGCCGGTCCGGGCGCGCCGGTCCGCGTCTCGCCGGCCGGCGGTACGGAGCCGGTATGGGCGCGGGACGGCGCGGCGCTGTACTACGTCCAGGGGCGCCGCACCCTGATGCGGGTCGCGGTCGAGGCGTCGAACCGGTTCGAGTTCGCGGCGGCCGTGCGCCTTCTGGAAGCCGACTTCCCCGTGTTCGAGCAGCCGCCCTCCTACGACGTCGCACCGGACGGCCGCTTCGTCACCGCGCGGAACGACTCGAACCCTCCGGTCTCCGTCATCCTGAACTGGCCGGCGCTGCTCCCGTCGGCCGAGTGAAGCCGGCGCAGGAGCGCAGCCGGCGCAAACGCCGCACCGCACAGCAGCATGAAGACCGCGCCGCCGCCCCGCGCCGCTCGGCGCCCGCACCGCCACGAGAGGCACGGCGAGGTCCGCGTCGACGACTACCACTGGCTCCGCGAGCGCGACGATCCCGAGGTCCGCGCCTACCTGGAGGCGGAGAACGCCCATCAGCGGGAGTCGATGGCCGCCACCGCCGATCTGGAGCAGCGGCTGTTCGAGGAGATCAAGGGACGCATTCGGCAGACGGACATGTCCGTGCCGTACCGCGAGGGGAGGTACTGCTACTACCACCGCTTCGAAGATGGAAGGGATTACGCCATCCACTGTCGGCAGCCGGTCGGCGCCCGGACCGGGCCGATCGCGCCGGGGCCGTCACCGGCGGTCGCGCAGGACCCGACACCGTCGGCCGCGCTGCCGCCTGACGCCCCGGGCGGGCCACCCCCGACCGCGCCGTCTGACGCCCGGGGCGGGCCACCGCCGACCGCATCCGCGGACGAGGAGGTGCTGCTCGACGTCAACGAGGTCGCCGAGGGGCACGACTTCTGCCAGGTCGGATCGCGCGTCGTGAGCCCGAGCGGCCGCCTGCTCGCCTACGCGGTCGACACCGTCGGCCGGCGTGAGTACGCCATCCGTGTACGCGACCTCGCCCGGGGCGCCGACCTCGCGGACGTCATCCCGAACGTCACCGCCAACGTGACCTGGGCGGCCGGCGACGACATCGTCTTCTACGCGCGCCACGACCCGACCACGCTCCGCCCGTACCAGATCCTGCGGCACCGACTGGGTGACGACCCGGCGGGCGATCGCCTCGTCTACGAGGAGACGGACCCGACGTTCTCGTGCGCGGTCTGGCGCAGCCGGTCGAAGCGTTACGTGCTGATCGGCTCGTTCCAGACGGTCACGACCGAGGTCCGCCACCTCGACGCGGAGGACCCCGAGGCGGCCCCCGCGATCTTCCTGGCCCGCGAGCGGGGCCACGAGTACGAGATCGACCACTACCGCGGGCGCTTCACCATCCGGTCGAACGCCGGCGCCCGCAACTTCCGCCTGCTGGAGGCCGACGAGAAGCGGACGGAGCGGGCGGCGTGGCGGGAGCTCGTGCCGCACCGGGACGACGTGCTGGTCGAGGGGTTCGAGATCTTCCGCGATCACCTGGTGGTCGCGGAGCGGCACGCGGGGTTGACGCGGCTCCGCGTGCGCCCCTGGGAGGCTGACGCATCCGGCGCCGGCAGCGCGGACGGCGGTGCGGCGGGCGAGGCGGAGGGCGGGGGCGGCGAGCACCACGTCTCGTTCGACGAGGCCGCCTACGCGGTCTGGATCGGCACGAACCGCGAGCCGGACACGGCGACGCTGCGCTTCGAGTACAGCTCGCTCGCCACCCCGCGGTCGGTCTACGACTACGACATGACGACCCGTACGCGCACGCTCCTGAAGCGCGAGGAGGTGCTGGGCGACTTCGACCCGGCGCGCTACGAGACGCGGCGCGTGTTCGCGACGGCGCGGGACGGGGTGCGAGTCGCGATCTCCCTCGTCCGGCGGCGCGGCGCGCCACCCGCGCACGAGGGGACTCGGAAGCTGACGGGCAGTGCGCACATCGGTGACGCCGACGGCGGCCAGCGGGACCGATCGACCGGCGGTGGCCCGGCGATTCGGGAGGGAGCCGCGCCGGGCGGTGGGGCGTCGCACGCCGCCGCTCCGCTGCTGCTCTACGGGTACGGCGCCTACGGGATCAGCATGGAGCCGACGTTCCGGTCGTCGCGGCTGAGCCTGCTCGATCGGGGGTTCACGTACGCCATCGCGCACGTGCGGGGTGGCGAGGAGCTCGGACGCCGCTGGTACGAAGACGGCAAGCTCCGGAAGAAGGAGAACACGTTCACCGATTTCATCGCCTGCGCCGAGCACGTGGTCGCGGAGGGCCTCGCCGTGCCCGAGCGGCTCTTCGCGATGGGCGGAAGCGCGGGCGGCCTCCTGATGGGAGCGGTCATCAACCTGCGCCCCGAGCTGTTCCACGGGGTGGTCGCCCAGGTGCCCTTCGTCGACGTGCTGACGACGATGCTCGACGAGTCGATACCGCTCACCACCGGCGAGTACGACGAGTGGGGGAACCCGAACGAGCCGGACGACTACGCCTGCATACGTGCCTACTCCCCCTACGACAACATGGCGCCCGTGACGTGGCCCCACCTGCTGGTCATGACCGGACTGCACGACTCGCAGGTGCAGTACTGGGAGCCGGCGAAGTGGGTGGCGAAGCGCCGCGCGATGCAGCCCGCCGACGGGCGCCGCCTGTTGCTCCGTACCAACCTGGAGGCCGGCCACGGCGGAGCGTCGGGACGCTACCGCCAGTACCGCGAGACGGCGCTGCAGTACGCCTTCCTGCTCGACCTGGCGGGCGCGGCGGAGCGCGGCCCGGCGGGCGGGTGAGCCGTGCGGACGGCGGCTGGCTGGACGGCCCCGGGCGGGAGCATCGTAGTATCGTGATGAGTTGCGCGAGCGGAAGGAGAGGACCATGCGAACCGGCCGCAGGGCGTTCGTCCGGGCGGTGGGCGCGGCAGCGGCCGGCGCCGCGGGGGCGGCAGCGGGGGAGGCCGCGGCGAGCGCGGGCGGGTCGAAGAGCGCCGCGGCCGGGCCGGAGACGACTGCGCCTCTCGTGCAGCCGGCGGGCGGCGCAGAGGGCGTCGAGGCCTTCGCGTTCGACGCCTACGGGACGCTCTTCGATGTCTTCTCGGTGACGGCGCTGTGCGAGGAGCTCTTCCCGGGGAACGGCGACGCGCTGTCGCAGCGCTGGCGCGCCAAGCAGCTCCAGTACAGCCTGCTGCGCAGCCTCATGGG
>JAPOWL010000646.1 GCA_026707615.1 Acidobacteriota bacterium
TGGCCATGGCCTGGCTGGTGGGGGTGTACCTGGGCGGGATGTCGGTCAATACCGTCATGGCGGGCTTCCCCGTGCCGCTGCTGGTCACGCTGGTCGGCGTGACGCTGCTGTTCAGCATGGCCGACACCAACGGCACGCTGTCCCGGTTGACGGGGCAGGCCGTCCGGCTCTGCCGCGGGAACGCGGGGCTGTTGCCCCTCATGTTCTTCGCGCTGGGCGTGGTGGTGTCCACCATCGGCCCCGGCGGCACCCCCGCCAGCGCCCTGCTGGCCGCGCCCGCCATGGCCGTCGCGGGGAGGGTGGGCATATCGCCGCTGCTGATGGCGATCATGACCGGCAACGGCGCGCTGGCGGGCACGCTGTCGCCTTTCGCGCCCGGCGGCGTCATCGCCAACGACGTGATGGCGCGCATCGGCCTCGGCGGCCTCGAGTGGCAGACCTACGGGTACAACGTGCTGGCGCACGTGATCGTGGGCACTGGCGGATTCGTGCTGTTCGGCGGCCTGAAGCTCTTTCGCGGACGCGAAGGAGGCGCCGGTCCGGTGGAGACGGAGGTCGAGCCCTTCGAGCGCAGGCATTGGCTGACCGTCGCCGGCATTTCGGCGCTGATCGTCGCCGTCGTCGGCTTCGACGCGCACGTGGGCCTGACGGCGGTCTTCATCGCCGCGCTGCTCACCCTCCTCGGGAGCGTCGACGAGCAGCAGGCCATTCGGCGCATGCCGTGGGGCGTCATCCTGATGGTCACCGGGGTGACGGTGCTGATCTCGATCATGCAGCGGACCCAGGGTATGGACCTGTTCACCAGCGGGCTGGCCGGCATTTCCACCTCGGAAACGGTCGTGCCGACGCTGGCGTTCGGAACGGGACTGATATCGGTGTACAGCAGCACGTCCGGCGTCGTGATGCCGGCGTTCCTGCCGATGGTGCCGGACCTCGCGCAGCAGGTCGGCGCCGTCGAGCCCGTCAACCTCGCGTGGTCGATCACCGTGGGCGGCGGCCTCGTCGATCTCTCGGCGCTCTCCACCGTGGGCGCCCTGTACCTGGCCGCGGCGCCCCCCGGCACCAACACGCGCGCGCTGTTCAACGCGCTGCTCGCGTGGGGGCTCTCGATGTCCGTGGTCGGCGCCGCGCTCTGCTGGTTCCTGTTCGGGTAACGCTCGTGGTGAACCCCCGCGTTGCAGCGCGCCCGGAGGCGCCAGCGAATCGGCGAGGCGCCCGCCTGAGGAGGCGTTGAGGAGGGCGCATGCGCGTCGCGATCCTGGACGACATTCACCAGGCGTGGGAAGGCACCGAAGGCGTGCGCCGGCTGCGCGAGCGCGCCGAGGTGCGGGTGTTCACGGAGCCGTTCGGCGACCCCGCGGCGCTGCGCGGCTTCGAGGCGCTGATAGCCAACCGCGAGCGGACGCGCTTCACGCGCGAGTTGCTCGAGCGGCTTGCCGACGTGCGGCTCCTCGTGCAGACCGGCAACCACGCGAGCCATGTCGACTTCGCGGCGGCGCGCGACCGCGGCATCCTCGTCGCCAGGGCGTCGGGCGGGTACTCGATCGGCGCCGCCGAGCTCACGTTCGGTCTGGCGATGGCGGTGATGCGGCAGATCCCGGCCAGCGATGCCGCCCTCAGGCGGGGGGAGTGGCCGGCGCCGACGACGCCCGTGCTGCACGGCAAGACCCTCGGGATCGTGGGCCTCGGCCGAATCGGCCGGCACGTCGCCCGGCTCGGCAGGGCGTTCGGGATGCGCGTCGCCGCATGGAGTCGTTCGCTGACCGACGAGGCGGCGGCTGGCGCCGGCGCCGAGCGCCGCGAGCTCGACGACCTGCTGCGCGAGGCGGACGTCGTGACGATTCACGTGTCCCTGTCGCCCTCCTCTCGCGGGCTGCTCGACGCGCGACGCATCGCCCTGATGAAGCCGACCGCGTTCCTGATCAACACCGCGCGGGGCCCGATCGTCGACGAGGCGGCCCTGGTCGACGCCCTCGCGGCCGGGCGCATCGCCGGCGCCGGCCTCGACGTCTTCGACAGGGAGCCCCTGCCGCCCGGCCATCCGTTCACGACGCTCGGGAACGTCGTGCTCACGCCCCACATCGGCTGGCCGACCGACGACGGCTACCGGCGTTTCGCCGAGGCGGCATGCGACGTGCTGCTCGACTACCTGGCCGGCCGTCCCGTGCCGGCGTTCGAAGGATACTGAGACTCCAGCTGCTCGATGCGTACCGCTTGGAGCAGTTCACGGGTGATGCCGGACGGGTTCCTGAACAGCGTCGAGTCCGTCAACATCGCCAAGAGACCCTGCAGAGGTAGTTCACCGTGCCGGAATGGAAGAGCAGAGTAGTTGACCTGCCCCGCGATCACGGATGGAGCGCCAAGCCGGGCAACAGCATCTTCGTGGCGAACCGAGGAGCGGTGCACTTTGAGTACCCGTCGGGCTGGGTGATTACTCCCGACGGGGATTCCATCTGCCTCCAGGACGCAGCGGCTCCCGACGACAACATGCGCCTGCAGGTCTCGGTGCTTCGACTCGGCCCCGATGGATCGAGCATGGACTGGAGCGCCATGCCGTCGCTCGCCGACATGATGGAGAACGCCGTGCTGGCCGACGATGCGCGCCGGCGCACGCGGGAGGGACCGATGCTCGGCGCATCCCGCCGCAATCTGGAGTACCTGTGGCTGGAGATGGACTTCGTGGATCCGGCCGGGAAGCGCAAGGCGCATTCCAGGGCGTGCCTGGCCCGCGGCGGGAACGTCCAGGCGTTCATCACGATGGAGTACTGGCCCGAAGACCGCCGGGCCGCCGCGAAGGTCTGGAACGACATGCTGGAGTCGCTGAAGCTCGCCGAGTACCTGTACGACGACAACCCGCACTGATCGGGCTGATCGGGGCGATGCGGTAACCCGGGCATCTGCTCATGACCCTCGGGAAACGTCGTGCTCACGTCCCACGTCCGATCGACGACGGCTGCCAGCGCTCGCCACCGCGGCGTGCGACGTGCTGCTCGACCAACTGGGCCGGCCGCCCCGTGCCGGCGTTCGAAGGGCTCCAGAACTGCTCCCGATTTGCCGGAACATTTCATAATATTTACAGGCAATGGCCATTCATCTGGGGCCTGTTAGTAAATTTTTGATAATCTTGCGGCCGTGGCCGCGGTTCCCAGGCTTGCCGACATTCCGCGGCGGCTTTCCCCCGACGCGTTCTGGGACCTGTTCGGGCGCCTGGAGCACGCGGAGCTCGACTTCAAGCGCGGCGTCCCCGCCGACGTTCGCGACACGGTCGCGGCCATGGCCATGACCCGTGGCGGACTGATCGTTCACGGGGTCGACGATCGGCGCACGTTCGTCGGTTGTCCGCTCTCCCAGAACACGCAGGATCGAATCACCCGCATCGCGGGGGAATGCGGGGTCGACGTTCAGTTGCTGGCGCTCTCGGTCGGCGAGCTGGAGCTGACGATCTGCGCGGTGCCGGAGGTGCGCGGCCGCATCGTCACCACGCCGGACGGTCGGCTGCTCCGGCGCGTGGGCGGCGACTCGCAGCCGCTGCGCGGGGACGCGATGGCCCGTTTCGTGCGCGAGCGCGAGCACCGGGCCGGCGAAGACGAGCCGCTCGCCGTCGTCGATCTCTCCGCGTTCGATCTCGATGCCGTGAATCAGGCGCTCGCGGCCGACGGGCGGCCGGCCGTCGCGCAGGACGGCGTCGAGCGGGCGCTGACCGATCTCGGCGTCGCCGTCGCGGCCGCGCCCCCGCTGCGACCGCGCGTGTTGCGGGCCGCGTTGGTGCTCTTCGCGTCGGAACCGCGGGGGCACGTCCGGGGCGCCGCGGTGCAGCTCGTGCGTCGCGAAGGCCTCGGGCCCGGCCCCGGACCGTCCTCGGCGCGCGAGGAGTGCGCCGGTCCGCTGGCGGATACCGTCGACTGCTGTCTGCGCTTCGCGGCCGCGCACACCCGGCGGTTCGAGATCGTCGCCGGATCGCGGCGCGAGGCGCTGCCCGAGTATCCCGAGCCCGTGCTGCGGGAGGCCGTCGTGAACGCGCTGGCGCATCGCGACTACGGGCTTGCCGGCGCCACCGTGGACATCACCGTCTGGGACGACCGGATCGAGGTGCGCAGTCCGGGGCCGCTCCCCGGCCACATCACCCTCGAGAACATGCGGGCCGAGCACTACAGCCGCAACCCGCGCATCATGCGGGTGATGAAGACCCTGGGACTCGTGGAGGAGTACGGAGAGGGCATCGACCGAATGTACCGCGAGATGGAGGCCCGACTGATGGAACCGCCCGTCTTCGAGGCCACCGCGAGCTCGGTGACGGTCATCCTGCGCAATCGCATGCTGGTGGACGTCGAAGACCAGAGCTGGCTGAATCAGCTCGACCGGGGCGACGTGACTGCCGCCGAGCGCCGGACGCTGGTTGCCGCCCGGCGGGCCGGCGCGGTGGCGCCGCGCGAGCTGCGCGCCATGCTGCCGGACGCCGACGTCGATGCCCTGCTCTCACGGATGGTGGCCACGGGCCTGCTGTCGCGCGTCGGCCGGCGCGGCGGCACCCGCTACGTCCTGTCGGATGCTCTGGTGCGGCGGGTCGGCAACCCGGGGATGGCGGCGCACAACCGGCGCCGTCAGGTTCTGCTCGACGAGATCCGCCGCCGCGGGAGCCTCTCCACGAACGAGGCCGCGACCCTGCTCGATGTGCCACCCGCGGCCGCCCGCGGGCTGCTGAACGATCTCGTACGGGACGGGCTGGCGCGGGCCGCCGGGAGAACGCGAGGCCGGCGTTATCACCTTCGATGAGGGAAGGTCAGTCAGGATCCTCGGCCGCGGCGAGCTCGCATGCGATACGCGGGCTCGATGCCGCCGAACATGGGGTAGTGCCTGACGTTGAGCGTCATCAGCTCCGCGTCCTCCGCGGTTGCGGTAGCCGCGAGGATGCCGTCGGCCAGTCCGACGCCGTGCGACCTGCCGTAGTCCCGCTTGTAGAGCCCGCCGAGCCGGGCGATGCTGGCGCTGACGGGTACGACCCTGAACACCGACAGCAGGCTCTCCAGCACCGCCTGCTCGGCGCCGTCCGCGCCGCCTCTCACTCCCGCGTAAAGCTCGGCGACGCCGATGGATGACACCATGAGGCGTTCCGAGCTCGCGGCAACGAGCGACGCCGCCTCTGCATGCCCTCGCAGGAAGTCGATCAACACGTCGGTGTCGAGCAGGATTGGTTTCGGCACGGCTCAGTCGCGGTCCCATGCGCGACGCAACGCGTCGAGGTCAGGGAGATCCGTTCGGTCACGCCAGATGCCGGCCGCTTCCCGGAGGATCGCCTTGCGCCGACGACGGCTCCTCTGCTCGAGGAAGTGATCCAGGGCCTCGCGAATGACCTCGCTCTGCCGCTTGCCGCTCTGGCTGGCGATCGCGGCGATCTCGGCGCGCTGGTCCTCGGTCAGATAGATCTGCGTGCGCACCATCTTGTCCTCGATTGGTGTATACACCGGCACTATACACCGCACAGCACACGGACCATCGATTCTCCGTCCTGGTCAAGGCGGCTGGGAACGCAGGATGCCGAGCGTCAGCGCCGCTGTTGCTGGTTCGGTTCTCCAGCGGCTGGGGCCGGGTCTCGCCGCCGTGGTCGACCTCATTGCGCCGCAGAACGCCAACGGAGTGCGTGCCGCGGCGCAAGCTCCTGGGACGG
>JAPOWL010000558.1:0-4685 GCA_026707615.1 Acidobacteriota bacterium
GACGGCGGCGCCCGGGACAGCGGCGGCGCCCGGGACCGCGGCGGCCGCGGGCGAGCGGACCTGCGCCGCCGAGATCGTCTCGCGGCTGGCCCGGCTGGCGTACCGCCGGCCGGTGACCGCGGACGACATGGACACGCTGCTCGCGTTCTTCGAGAGCGGCCGGGAGAGCGACGGTAGCGGCGACTTCACGGCCGGCATCCAGCTCGCCCTCGAGCGCATGCTGGTCGACCCGGACTTCCTGCTGCGCATCGAGCGCGACCCGGCCGGCGCGGCGCCCGGCGCCCCGTACCGCCTGAGCGACCTCGAGGTCGCCTCGCGCCTGTCGTTCTTCCTCTGGGGCAGCATCCCCGACGGGCCGCTGCTCGACGCGGCGGAGCGCGGGACGTTGACCGACCCGCCGGTGCTGGAAGCCCAGGTCCGGCGCATGCTGGCCGACCCGCGCGCGCGGTCGCTGGTCGACGACTTCGCCGTCCAGTGGCTGCACGTGCGCAACCTGGAGGACGTGACCGGCGACCCGGTGCCGTTCCCCGACTTCGACGACAACTTGGTGGAGGCGTTCCGGCAGGAGACGACGCTCTTCCTCGCCAGCGCCCTCGCCGAGGACCGCAGTGTCGTCGATCTGCTCGACGCCGACTACACCTTCGTCAACGAGCGGCTCGCCCGCCACTACGGCATCCCGGGCATCTACGGCTCCCGGTTCCGGCGCGTCACGCTCCCCGACCGCGAGCAGCGCGGCGGCCTCCTGGGGCACGGCGGGCTGCTGGCGCTCACCTCCTATCCGACCCGCACCTCGCCGGTGCTGCGGGGCAAGTGGCTGCTCGACACCATCCTCGGCGCGCCCCCGCCGTCGCCGCCGGCCGACGTCCCGGCGCTGCCGGAGCGCGGCGAGGAAGGCCGCACCACGTCGGTGCGGGAACGGCTGGAACGCCACCGGCAGGCGCCGGCCTGCGCCACCTGCCACGCGTCCATCGACCCGCCGGGATTCGCGCTCGAGCAGTTCGACGGCCTCGGGGCGTGGCGGACAACGGACGAATTCGGGAACCCGATCGACGCCACCGCCACCATGCCCAACGGCCGCATCGTGGCCGGCATGGCCGGCCTGCGCTCGCTGCTCCTGGAGCGGCCCGAGCAGTTCGCCGGCACCGTGACCGAGAAGCTCCTCTCCTACGCCCTCGGGCGCGGGCTGGAGCACACGGACAAGCCCATCGTGCGCGCCATCGTCCGCGACGCGGCGGCCGCCGACTACCGCTGGTCGGCGCTCATCGGCGGCATCGTGAAGAGCCCGGCCTTCCTGATGCGGAACGCGGCGGCAGTCGCTCCGGCGCAGTAGGCTTGGCTCGCAGTTGGATCGAGACGGACACGCCACCGAGGAACGACATCATGACCATCAGCAAGAAGTCGCTGCCGCGCCGGACGGTGTTGCGGGGTCTCGGCGTGACTTTGAGCCTTCCGCTGCTCGACGCGATGTCTCCCGCGCTCACCGCGCTGGCGAAGACCGCGGCGAAGCCGGTCCATCGCTTCCAGGCGATCTACGTGCCGAACGGCATGGCGATGCAGTACTGGACGCCGGAGAAGGTGGGCCGCGACTTCGAGCTCACGCCGATCCTGGCGCCGTTCGAGCCGTTCCGCGACCAGCTCCTGGTCATCTCGGGGTTGCGGGCCTCGTGGGCCTACGTCCACGCCGGCGCCTCGGCGTCGTTCCTGACGGGGACGCCCCGGGGCGGGCAGAACGAGACCGACGTCCTGGCCAGCACCTCGATGGACCAGATCCTCGCACGCGAGCTGGGCAAGACGACGCAGCTCGGCTCCCTCGAGGTGTCGATGGACAAGTTCGCCAACGCCGGGCAGTGCACGGCGGGGCTGAGCTGCGCCTACACGCAGACCATCTCGTGGCGCACGCCGACGCAGCCGTTGCCGATGGAGAACAACCCGCGCGCCGTCTTCGAACGCCTGTTCGGCGACAGCGGCTCGGCCGACCCCGCGGTCCGGCGGGCGCGCCGGCACCAGAAGCAGAGCATCCTCGACTCGGTGACCGACAAGCTGACCGACCTGAAGGTGGCGGTCGGGCCGCGCGACCGGGCCAAGCTGGACGAGTACACGGAGGCGGTGCGAGACGTCGAGCGGCGGATCCGGATCGCTGAGCAGCAGCGTGACGTCGAGCCGTCGTTCACGGAGCAGCCGTCCGCCCCGCCGCGCGTCTTCGAGGAGCACCTGGGCCTGATGCTCGACCTGCAGTTCCTGGCCCTGCAGGCCGATCTCACCCGCGTGGTGACCTTCATGATGGGCCGCGAGCAGAGCACGCGCTCCTATCCGCAGATCGGAGTTCCCGACGCGCACCATCCTCTGTCGCACCACGAGGACGATCCGGAACGGATCGCCGTCATGTCGAAGATCAACGCCTACCACGCCAAGCTGACGGCCGACTACCTGGCCCGCCTGCGGGCGGCGGAAGACGGCGACGGGTCGCTCTTCGACAACATGACCATCCTCTACGGCGCCGGCATCTCGAACAGCACGCGGCACCTCGGCAGCGACCTGCCGCTCGTCGTCCTCGGCGGCGGGGCCGGCAAGCTCCAGGGCGGCCGCCACCTGCGCTACTCGGCCGACACCTCGAACGCCGACCTCCTGATGACGCTGATGGACAAGCTGGACATGCCGCTCGACCGCCTCGGCAACAGCACGACGAAGCTGCCGATCGACACGCTTCCGGAGGTGTGAGGCTACGCTTCCGGCACCTTGTCGCCCGGATCCGGCGGTGAGTCGGGTGCATTCTCGAGATAGCGCGTCAGGTCGCCCGGTCGCGCCTCGGCCGCCCGCCGTTTCAGGAACTCGTCCGCCGCCTCGACGGCTCCGATCTTCTGCGCGACCGCAGCGGCTATCCACTGGTTGAGAGACACGCCGTCCTCCCTGGCCAGACGAGCGGCGGTCTCCTTCAGGGAGATCGGCAACTGCAGCGGATACTTGTAGCGGGCAGGCTGACTCATCGACGCAGTCTCCTGACGACGACCCCGGGGGTGACGACTTCGATCCCCAGCGAACGCGCCGGCGCGAAGTCCTTCACGTTGTGTGTGACGATCGCGTCAGCATCGCCGTTGCTGGCCGCCTCAAGGACCATCTCGTCGTTCGCGTCGGGCAACATCGGGCGAGTCCTCCAACGGACGTCAACAGGTTCCGCGGCGGCGGCCAGCGCGTTCATCACCGCACGGACATCGGCGAGAGTATGGCCCGTGGCGGCACGGACATCGGCCCTCGCCAAGACCGCTTCGTACTCGAGGAACAGGGACGTCGAGCACAACAGCCCGACCTCCCGCGCCTCCGCGTACCGCAGCAGCAGGTTGCTCGCACCACGACGGCTCCGGAACGCGGCGACGACCACGTTGGTGTCCAGCACGAACCTCATCCGAAACCGCCATGGTGACATCTTCTCCGATGTCAAAGCAAGCATCCACGCGACCGGCTTCGCAGGCGACGGTTTCCGGGCTTACACTGAACGGCGAAGCAAGAAGGGAGCCATGATGCTGGTTCAACGGTTCGCGGTGGCGGCGGTTCTGGTGTGCACGAGCCTGTCCGTCTCGTACGCCGCGGATCGTCCCGTGGCCGACGCGGCGCAGCGCGCCGACTGGGGCGTCGTGCGGGCGCTGGTCGAGCGGGGCGCGGACGTCACGGAGCGGCAGGGCGACGGGGCGACGGCGCTGCACTGGGCAGCGTACCGGGACGAGGTCGAGCTGGCAGGGTTGCTGATCGAGGCGGGGGCGGACGTGAACGCGGCCAACGACCTCGGGGTGACGCCGCTCTGGGCCGCGGCCGAGAACGGCAGCGCGGCGATGGCGCGGCGGCTGCTCGACGCGGGGGCCGACCCCGACGTGCCCCTGCTGTCCGGCGAAACACCCCTGATGACGGCGGCGCGGGTCGGCGCGGCGGACGTGGCGGGCCTGCTGCTCGACGCCGGCGCCGGCCCCGACGCGACCGCCGAGCGCAGCCAGACGGCGCTGATGTGGGCGGTGTCGCAGCGGCATCCGGGCGTGGTCGAGGTGCTGCTCGGGCACGGCGCGGCCGTCGATGCCCGGACGGACGTCTGGACCGAGATGGTGAAGACCACCCCCGAGCCCTGGAATCCCGAGTACGTCACCGGGATCCCGCAGGGGGGCTACACCCCGCTCCTGTTCGCGGCGCGGGTGGGAGCCCTCGCCTCGGCGAAGCTCCTCGTCGCGGCCGGCGCCGACGTGGACGACCAGCCGCCCTACGGCACGAGCGCGACGGTCGTCGCGGCGCACAGCGGGCACGGGGACGTGGCGGTCTTCCTGCTCGCCGAGGGCGCCGACCCGAACGCGGCCGACGCCGGCTACACGGCGCTTCACGCCGCCATCCTGCACAAGGACGCGGCGCTCGTCGGGGCTCTCCTGGATTACGGGGCCGATCCCGACGCGCCGGTGCGCAACTCCACGCCGGTCCGCCGCGACGCGGTCGACTTCTACCTGCATCCGTCCTACGTCGGCGCGACTCCCTTCTGGCTCGCGGCGCGCTTCAACGCACCGGACATCATGCGGCTGCTCCTCGCACGCGGCGCCGACCCGCTCGCGGCGCACCATCCGACCTACTGGCCGGGGTCGCTCTCGATCCGGGACGAGCGCGTGCAGGTGCGCGAAGGCCGCACGACGGCTCTCATGGCGGCGGCCGGCCTCGGG
>JAPOWL010000558.1:4695-5632 GCA_026707615.1 Acidobacteriota bacterium
GGTCGATCGCCTGGGCCGCATCGCGGAGAGCGCGCCCGTCCTGAGCACGCGGCGCGAGCCCGATCCGGCCGCGCGCGAGGCCGCGATGCTCGCCGCGGTCCGGCTCGCGGCGGCGCAGGGGATCGACGTCAACGCCGCGAACGGCGAGGGCAACACCGCGCTCCACGGGGCGGCCCGTGCCGGGCACGACAGCGTCGTCGGGTTCCTGGTAGCGCAGGGCGCCCGCGTCGATGCCGCGAACCGGGTCGGGCAGACGCCGCTGGCGCTGGCCCAGCGCGGGCGAGGGCGGACCCCCAATCACAGCACGGTGGAACTGCTCCGGCAACTGGGCGCCGGCGAGTAGGCGCGTCCAGACGACATCCACGACGGCCGCGCGCAGCGGTCGCGATCGCCCCCGCACGCGCTGAGCTGCCCGGCCGCGCCCGGCCCGGGCAGGCAGAGGCCCCGCGCGGCGATGACGATGGGTGGCGGCGACCGGCGATGACGTTCGACGGCTACGACACCGAGGGCCTGTACGACGAGATGTTCCTGCCGGACGGGACGCCGCGGGCCGAGGCGCGCCTGCTGGTGGAGCGCATCGAGGCCCTGCCCGACGGCGAGCTCGTCCGGCGGCACCAGGCGGCGGAACGGGCCCTGCTGAATACCGGCATCACGTTCACCGTCTACGGGGACGATCAGGGCACGGAGCGCATCTTCCCCTTCGACATCGTGCCGCGGATCGTGCCGGGCGCCGCGTGGGACCCGATCGAGCGGGGCCTGAAGCAGCGCATCCAGGCGCTGAACCTCTTCCTCGACGACGTCTACCACGACCGGCGGATCGTGCGCGACGGCGTCGTGCCGGGCGACGTCGTCGACTCGTCGCAGGGCTTCCGGCCGCAGTGCGTCGGGCTCGACCCGCCCGGAGGCGTCTGGTGCCACATCACGGGCACGGACCTGG
>JAPOWL010000177.1 GCA_026707615.1 Acidobacteriota bacterium
CTCGTGGGTGGCGGCGTGGATGCGGGAGGCGAGCGCGGCGATGCGGTTGCCGAGGCGCTCGGCGTCGGCCGGCGAAACGGCCGGTGGCATGGATGAGGCTTCCGGGTCGTGATCCTCGGATGCGACGGCCGCCGGCGGAGGCGGAGCGACGACGGGTGGCGTGGTGGCGATGACGGCTGGCGCCGGGGCGATGACGAGTGTGTCAGCAGGCATACCTGCATCGTAACATACTGATTCTGAAGGGCTTGTGCTCCACGGAGAGCGCGCGGAGGGCCTCCGGTGGGCGAAACCGACCCCGCCGGCGCGCCGAGCCCGCCCAGCGGCACCACAGGCCGTCTGACACCCGATCCTGATGCAGTCCTGGATTCCGGCCGACGTGCGCCCGAGGAGGTGTCAAGACAAGAACGCAGGCCGGGCGAAAAAAAAGTAACCAGCAACTGGATTACCCAGGAGCGCCTACCGCCATACGCCGCAGCCCTCGCACACCCAGTCCGCGAACTTGGGTTGAACGTCGGCCTGGTCCACGTCTCCCTCGCAAGAGTGGAAGGACGTAACGGTGGTGAACGCGCCAACCGCGACATCCTCGAAAGTCTGATCCGTGTTTCGCTCTGTGCTGCCGTTCTCGCACTGGATGATGAAGCGCAGAGTCAAGTCGTTGTAGGACCGCCGGACCGCCGTAACGTCCGCTTCCACGGAGTAGGAGGTCCACCGAACCGCGTCGACCCTGATATCCGGCTCCTCCTCCACGTAAGGTCGACACGTCATCGTCGTGGTCTCGTCGGCCGCGTCCACCACCCTGGTGCAGAGCAACTGCTCCTGAGCCTCCCCGACACCGCACGCCGTCACCAGCACGAACACCGTTATCGTCAGTCGTCGCATCCGTAGCTCTCCGCTCACACTCGCCGCAGATCCGCGGGCCGGGCCGCGGCCGAAACGCCCGCCGCTGGGCGCCACGACCGCTCCTGCTCTCCCTCGCGCATGTCGCTGCCGCGTGGGTTGGTCTCGCGGCGTTCGGGGTCCTGTTGTTTCGCTCGCAAGGAGGTCGGGTGCGGCTGCTGCGCAATCCGGGGATCCGGCACAGGGGCCGAATGGCGCCCGCCCTGGTGCCGTCCCGAGCCCGGCCCGACGGGACTCTGCCGCAGGCCTGTGGTACCGGCCGGGTCGCCCCTCGGACGCTGCACCGTCGGCTCCACTCGCGCCGCGCCTTCCTCTTCGAGGGAGGCTAACCGGAGCCCGCCGCGCCGGCGTCCGCGTCGGCCTCCGCCGGGGGGGCGGCGCGCAGCAGGCCGGGCTCCTCGGCGAGGCGCTCGATCCAGCGCGCGGCGTTGGCCTCGGCCTCCTCCTGCGTCTGGCCGACGAGGATGACGGAGCCGGCCGGCCGCGAGTCGTCGCCGGAGATGGCCCACGCCACCCAGTGCCCGGCGCGGGGCTCGCTGTGAATCCCGTATTCCGTGTCCATGGCGCCCGGATCGTACACCACGGCGGGCGCCGCCGTCGCGGGCCGCGGGCGTCTTGACAACCTCCGAGCACGCTCCTATCGTACGTCGCCGTGGCCGAAGAAGACCGCACGCCGGGTTCCCCCGGGGCCGACGTCTGCGACGTCCGGCGCGCCCTGTGGGGACTGGCCCGCCGCATCCGCCGGGAGGGAGCGCGGAGCGAGTTGCAGCGCCCCCGCGCCGTCGACCGCCCGCGCCGCGGCGGCGCTCCCGACGCCGGCGCGGCGGCGGCCTTCTCCGACGAGGTGGCGCTCGGATTCCCGTCCATGGACGGCTTCGTCGAAGGCATCCGCGCCTCGTTCTTCGGGCCCGACGCGGACGCCGCCGCCACCCACACGACCGAGGTGGCGCTGACGCCCCGGCAGGCCCACCGCGGCGCGCAGGTGCCGCTCGCCATCGAGGTGCGCCACACCTGTCCGCTCTGCGGCGGCCGGGGCGAGCTTCCCGACGCGCCGTGCGGCGTCTGCCTGGGCGCCGGCAGCGGGCTGCTCCCGCAGCAACTCCGCCTCCGCGTGCCGCCCGGCGTCCGCGACGGCACCCGCCTCCGCTTCTCGGTCAGCTCGCCCTACGCGCCCGAGACCCGCGTAGAGGTCCGCATCGCCGTCCAGTAATCCCCGACGGCGCCGGTCGCCGTCACCCTGGCGAGGGGAAACTACGTACGAAAAGTGCCGATTGACGTTGCGCATTGCGCCCCGGTCGCGTCGGCACTAGCGGGCTATGGGCTTCCCGGCTCGGGCGGGGCTTCGTCACCACGCCAAGCTGAAGAATCCGACGGCACCTTCGTAGTGGAAGATGCAGTGTTGGAGCACGTCCCGACCGATCAGTGCGTGGATTCCAGAGCGCAAGAGCGTCGACCTGGTGACACGCTGAGCCGAGAGCACCAGAGCTGTGTCCTCCTGCTTCGCTGGAGGGATGATGATCGATACATCGAATTCCGTCGCGCGATGGTAGTCGTCACCGGTTGAAGGCGTCAGCATCCTGGCGAGGCCTCTCGGATGCAGTCCCAAGTGCTCCAGAACGGTTGGATCTACGCAGGTGCTGTCGGCTCCCGTGTCGAGCAGCGCTCTCCCCCGGAAGGGGATGGGCGGCGGGGTGCCAGCGGCTTGAAGTGCCTCGTAACGTGGTTGGCTCACGTGGAAGACGGTATCCACGCGCGGGCCGTCGGCCGCGAACCTTCTGGTGAAATGGGCCATCGATTCAAGCTCGGGCGCTGGGCGCGACGCGGCGCGAGATGAACTGCGCCGGCGCATCCGGAGCCTGGACCAGCTGCGCCAGGAACGGAGCCACGCCGAACCTCGCGTAACCGACCCGCAAGGCCTCGTCGTAGGTCTTGTAGAAGCCCAGGACCTCCGTCTTGGCCCCGATCACCACGAACTCACCGGAGTGCTCGGCGTTCCACTCCGCCGCGTGCTCCTCGTACAGCCGCCACTCGTCTGCCAGTCCCGGCGGGATCTCGTTCGCCATTGTCAGGTACTCCTCGCCCGCAAGGGGCTCTCCTGGTAATTCTGGATCGTGCGGCGGCTCTGGCTCAATGGATCCCGCGAGCCCATGGGAGCGCCGATGGAGATGACGCCGAAGACGCCCCAGCGCCCCGTCGCGCGGGTGAACCGCACGGCTACCAGCCGAGCAAGGCCCCAACTCGAATGCGCCGCCAGCCTCGCCGGCTTGCGCACCAAGCTCGCCGCCTTGCGCACCGAGATCGCCGCGGTCGGGACGCGGCTCATCAGGTGGATGGTGGGGACGGTGATCGCGACCCGGGGCATCACCATCGCGATCGTGCGGCTCGTCGGTTGGAGGGCTGGGGAACCTACAGGCGGTCGGCGTACTCGCTGAGGCCGGGGATCTGGAAGCGGGCGCCCTTGAGCCCCCGGGCGATGCAGAGGGTGTGGAGGACCACGATGCCCACCTGGACGACGGGAACCAGGAGACGCTCGAGGAGCCCCCCGCCGAGGATGCTCATCACCACGAAGAGCGCCATCTCGGCTCCGAACAGGACGAGGCCGTGCCGGGCGTGCCAGCGGATCTCGGCGTCGGCCTTCTCCGCCGCGAGCGGGATGAGGGCCAGCAGCCAGAGGTAGGAGAGCACGACCAGGACTCCGCGGCTCGGAGGCCCCGGATCCCCGCGCGGCGCGCTCGACGGCGGCCCTTCCGGCATGCGCCGAGTTTGGCATGCGGCGGCCGGTTCTTGCCACCCCAAATCGAAAGCCGCTAAGCTGGTGCCGCCATGGCAGAGCTCAGCGACGGGGCCGTTCTGGACGCCCTGCGGGCCGTCAACGACCCCGACCTGGGGCGCGACATCGTCGAACTCGGTTTCGTCAAGAACTTGACGATCCGCGACGGGCACGTGGCCTTCAGCATCGAGCTGACGACGCCCGCCTGCCCCGTCAAGGAGCAGATGCGCGAGCAGGCGCACGGCGCCGTCTCCGCCCTCGACGGCGTCACCGGGGTCGACATCGAGATGACCGCGGCGGTGCGCAGCGCGGCCACCCCGGAGGGGGGCCGCGCCCCCATCCCGGGCGTCCGCAACATCATCGCCGTGGGCGCCGGGAAGGGGGGCGTCGGCAAGACCACCGTGGCCGTCAATCTGGCCGTGGCGCTTGCCCGCTACGGCGGTCGCGTGGGCATGATCGACGGCGACGTCTACGGTCCGAACGTCCCGATCATGCTCGGCATCGACGCGCAGCTCGAGTCCGACGGCAAGAAGATCGTCCCCGCCGAGAAGCACGGCATCCGCGTCGTCTCGATGGGCTTCCTGACGAAGGCCTCGGCGCCGATCATCTGGCGCGGCCCGATGCTGCACGGCGTCGTGCGCCAGTTCTTCCAGGACGTGCGCTGGGGCGAGCTCGACTACCTCGTGGTCGACATGCCGCCCGGCACCGGCGACGTCGCGCTCAGCCTCAGCCAGACGGTGCCGGTGGCCGGCGCCATCGTCGTCACGACGCCCCAGACGGTGTCGCTCTCCGACAGCCGCCGCGCGGTCGCGATGTACGAGAAGCTCAACGTGCCGACGCTCGGCATCGTTGAGAACATGAGCTACTTCGAGTGCCCCGCCTGCGGGCACGAGAGCGACCTCTTCGGCAAGGGGGGCGGGGAGCGGATCGCGGGGGAGCTGGGGGTGCCCTTCCTCGGGAGCCTGCCCGTCTACCCGCCGGTGCGCGTCGGCAGCGACACCGGGGTGCCCATCGTCGTCGCGGAGCCGGAATCGGACGTCGCCCGCGCCTTCCTCGACGTGGCCGCGCGCGCCGCCGCGCAGGTTTCGATCGCCACCTATCAGCCCGCCGCGCCCGTCGCCTGACGCGGCGCGCCCCGACGGGCGCGTGGAGGGCATCCGGCCCTGGACCGCCCTGGACACCGGACCCGGTTCGTCCGGGTTGGCGGCGCTACGGACGCGGCGTCTGCGCCTCCCCCGTCATCGGCACGAAACGGACCGGGAACGTCTCCTCGGTGACGGCGCCGCCCGCCTCGCGGGTCACGATGGTCATCGCCTGCAGCGCGCCGTCGGGGCCGACGGGGATCACCAGCCGGGCGCCCTCGGCGAGCTGCTCGACGAGGGCCGGCGGCACGTGGTCCGGGGCCGCGGTGACGAGGATGGCGTCGAACGGCGCCTCCTCCGGCCAGCCGCGGTAGCCGTCGCCCGCGCGGACCTCGACGTTGTCGTAGCCGAGCGCCGCGAGCCGGGTGCGGGCCACCGCCGCGAGCTCGGGGACGATCTCGATCGTGAACACGCGCCCCGCGATCTCCGCCGCCACCGCGGCCTGGTAGCCCGACCCGGTGCCGATCTCCAGCACCCGGGCGCCGGGCCGGATGGCCGCCGCCTCGGTCATGTAGGCGACGATGTAGGGCTGCGAGATGGTCTGGCGCATGCCGATCGGGAGCGGCGTGTCGGCATAGGCGCTCCCCGCGAGGACGGTCGGCACGAAGGCGTGGCGCGGGACGGCGCGCATCGCGTCGAGCACGCGCGGATCCGAGATGCGGCGCGGGACGAGCTGCCGCTCGACCATCGCCCGGCGCTCGTCGACCCGCTCGGCGCGGCTCCCGGGGCCGGGCTCGGGCGTCGGCTGCGGCGCCTGCTGCAGGCACGCGCCGGCCGCGGCCGCGAGCAGGGCGGCGGCGGCCG
>JAPOWL010000524.1 GCA_026707615.1 Acidobacteriota bacterium
AGCACGGTGCCGTGCCAGGCCCGGTGCGCCGGCCGGGTGCGGTTGTCCAGGACCGCGACGTAGCGGAGGTAGGGCGCGTCCTCGGCGGTGCGCTCGATCCGCTGCCAGAGCCCGCGCGCGTAGGCGGTGCGGATGTTCGTGTCAAAGATGATGCGGAGCCGCCGCGGCGAGCCCAGCTGGACGGTGCGGAGCTCGCCGGTCAGGGGGTCCCGGACCTGCTGGCGGCCCCACCAGCCGCGCCGGCGAAGCGACGGCTCGAGGTCCTCGCGGAACTGCTCGAAGGTCAGTCCCCCGGCGAGCGCGCGGTCGACGGCGCCGCGAATGTCCCGGAGGAGGTCAAGCTCCATCGCCTTGGCGACCGTAAACGAGCGCAGGTGCGCCGCGGCCGCGGTGTCGCGCCAGTCAAACGCAATGTGGAATCCCTTGGCCCGGAAGTGCTCGATCGCTTCCGTGGGCGAAACGTCCAGGGGTTCCGGGTCGGCCATCAGCCGGCGCCGGAGGCCTCCGCCGAGAACGACAGCCGGGCGAGGAGCGCGGCGAGGCCGTCGGTGTCCATGCCCTCGAACAGCGAGCCGTCCTCGATCTGCCGGCGGAGATCGTCGTAGCCGCCCGCGGCGCGGACCGCGTCCAGGATCGGCTCAATCGCGGGCGTGATCAGCGGGCGCCAGCCGTCGTCGAGCGCCAGGTCGATCGCGGCGTCGATGTCGTCGTCCATCGTGTCGGCGGCGTTGGCCCGGGCGCGCAGCCGCCGCGCCATCGCCCGCAGCACCCGCGCGTCGGCGGTGTCGTCGTCGTCCGGATCGGTGTCCTCCGGCTCGTTTTCCGGATCGTTGCCGGTACCGGAACCGCCTTCATCGTCCGGGTCGGGGTCCGGCATCGACGCCTGCAGCAGGTCCTCGCCGTCCTCCGGCGCCGGCGCGCCCACCAGCTCGCGCGCCCACGCCTCCGGCACGCGGAGCCCGATCGGGACCAGCTTCGCCAGCGCGTCCGACACGCGCGCGATGTCGAGCGTCTCCTCGCGGCCGATCGCGATCCGTGGATACCGCTTCCGCTCGCCGTGGTTCAGGATCACCATCGGCACGGCGAGATCCCGCGTCAGCGTCTGGCCGAGCGCGAAGGCGTCCGAGCGCTCGATGTCGCGGCGCACCTCGTCATGGACATCGCCGAGCGCACGCGAGCCGCTGTCGCCGACCTCGGTGGTCAGCGTCTGGCCCAGCACCGCCTTCGAGATCAGCGCGTCGCAGTACCCGAGGAAGTCCTTGTGGACCGTCGTCGTGCCGCCCTGCCCCTGGCTGATGGTCACGAGCTCGATCAGCATGCTCTCGGGGATCATCGCCGCCGCGTCGGCCCCGAGGTTGGTCAGCGCCCGCAGCAGCACCGCCTTGTCCGGCTCGCTGGCCGACGCGGGATACTTGCCCACCCGCGTCGGCTGGCCGTACGTCTCCATGAACTGCACCCAGTCCTTCACGGCGTAGTTCGAGAACAGGTACCACCACGCCACCATGCGCGCGAAGCCGCCCCGGATCGGCAGGCCGCTCTTCGCCTGGAAGCGGTGCTGGATGAACTTGAACGCCGCCAGCGGCTCGCGCTGGTTCTGCAGGTCGCGCATCTGCAGCGTGCGCCCGTCGATGTCGTCGAACTCGAACCAGCGCGGGTCGCGGTACTCGAGCCGCGCCGGCATCCACTGCCGCTCGCTCATGTCCCACACGATCTCGGTGACCGAAAAGCCCTTGCCGACGGCGTCGAGGATCTCCACGAGCTCGTCCTGGATCGGTTCGGCATCAAGCCAGTCCTTGACCAGGTCGGCGTCCCTGGCCGCCTCGGCGCCGTCGTCGGCCGGCTCCACCTGGATGTTGAGCTGGGCGACCTGGCGCTTCCGCGTGCCGAGAACGGCCAGGTAATGCAGCTGCTTCTCCTCGATCTCCTCGGCGAGCTCGAGGTAGCTTTCCGCGTCGCCGGTCTCGGCCTCGCGCAGCAGCACGCCGAGCCGGCCGGGGGTCAACCCCTGCGCCGGGTGCTCGCTCAGGATCGAGCGGACGCCGGAGATGGTGGGGCCCGCGATTTCCTGGCGGAGCAGCGACTTTTCGACGGGGCGGCCGAACTGGTCGAGAAGCGGCACTACCAGGTCCCCCGCTGCTCGTGACGGAAGTCGCCGCTGTGATCGGGCCGCCAGAACTTGTCGCGCGACGCCGGCCCGTCGTCGACGCGGGCACTCCGGCGCCGGGGGGCGGGCGTGTAGGCGCGCGCCAGTTTGAGGACGTCGTCGAGGGACAGGGCCACGGCGGCGCTCATGCGTAGGCTTCCCGGACCGAGCGGCAGAACCGGAGGTGGCTTTCCACCTTGTCCAGGTCGCCGTCGTTCATCGCCACCAGGGCGGTGTGCCCGCCCTGCTCAAGGCAGATCTGCCGGAACGCCTCGAGGCTGATGCCGATCTCGTCCGCGAGGGTGTTGATGCGGTGGAATGCGGCCGCTCGCTCGTCATGCGGCCGCTCCCGCGCGATCGAGGGCGCGCCGGACGTAGCGGTCGAGCTCGTCCGGGTCCCACCGGGGCGCCGACTTCCGGTCGCCGCGGACCGCCACCGGCAGCGCCTCGCGCGCTACCGCCTTGCCGTGGTTCCTCCGCCAGGGCGTGTGCGCCCAGAGCTCGATCTCGTCGTAGCTCGGCGCCAGGTCGGAGCGGCCCGCGCGCGCGAAGGCGCGCTGCAGGTAGATCTCCGCCTTCTGGCTGGAGACCGGCTCGCGCGGCCCGTCCGCCGCGAGCGCCTCCGGGTCGGCCAGGGCGGCGAGGACCGCCTCCAGCTGCTGGGCGCTCATCGTGGCCAGGCTGCGGCGTCCGGTGACCCGCACCTGGAGCGCGATGCGCCCCTCCTCCGTGAACCCGAGCCGGTGCGCTTCCGCGTGCACCCGCCGGGTGAGTTTCTGGCGGTCCGTCATGCGGCCGCCCCTTCGGCCGCCCGGTCGCCGATCCACTCCCGGAGCAGATCCCGGACCGCCGCCAGCTCGTGGCCGTTCAGCTTGACGAGCGTCCGTTCGCCGGGGGCGACGGACGCGATCAGGTCGCCCCGCTCCGCGCGCGTGAGCGCGAGCTGCGCGACCATGCGCTCGATCTCCTGGACCGCGGCGATCCTCCCGTTGATCACGCGGCACCGCCTTCCTCGGCCGCGAGCGCCAGGTCCGCCGCGCTGATCGCGTCGCGGGCCCCGCTCCGGGCCGACACCCAGGCGCGGATCAGCAGCCGCCGGAGCGCGTGCATGCCGCCGGCACCCCGCGCCGCCGCGACCAGCAGCCGCGCTTCGGCCGAGGTCGGCTGCCGGCCCAGGACGCCGCCGGCGATGTCCTGGACGTCGACGTCGGCGGGCGCGCCGAGCGGCAGGCGCCAGCCGATCCGGCCGACGATCTGCGCGCACCGGGGCGCGCCCGCGAGGCCCGACCAGAGCGTGTCGTCGCCCACCAGCGCCAGCCCGCACCCCGCGAGGTCGCGGATGCAGCGGAGCTCGTCCAGGAGCCGCGCCGACAGGTGGTGCGCCTCGTCGACCACCAGCAGGGCGCGGCGGTCGCGGAGCCGCGCCACGATCTCGGTCTCGGCCGCGAGCGCGGAGCCGTGCCGGTCCCCGGCACCGACCGCCGTAGCGATCCGCGCGAGGAGCCCCGCGAGCGTGGTCACCGCGCCCGTCATCATCAGCCGGTAGGCCGCCGTGTGGCTGCCGCAGTAGCGCTCGACCGCGTGGCTCTTGCCGGCGCCGGAGCGGCCGTGCACCAGCACGACGTCGCCGCCGGCCTGCGCGTACGCGAGGACCGTCTCGATCTCGGCCGTGACGCCGATCTCGACGTGGCGGTCGAGGCCAGCCCCGCCGACGGCGTGCTTCGCCTGCTCGCGGCGGGTCTCCAGCCAGGTGCGGATGCGCGCCGTCACCGCAGCGTTGTCGCCCTCGTAGTTGCCGCGGAGCCACTTGGAGAGCGTCGCGGTGCTGACGCCCCGCCCGATCTCGCGGGCGGCCTTCGCGTGGGACAGGTTGTGCGCGTCCAGCTCGGCGCGGCACGCCTTGCGGACCGCGGGCGCGGTGCCGAGCTCGGCGATGCCGGCGAGCGTCGGCGCCTCGCCGCGCATCGGCACGACATTCGCGCCGGGTGTATGGTGTTGGGTGCTGGTCATCGATCCTCCAGGACATTGCGGAGCGACGCCAGCAGGCCGCCGCGTTGGTCCCCCTTCGCGGCGGCCGTTCGTTCCGGCCGCTCCGATGGTTGCCGCGTTGGCGGCGGGATCGCCGGCAGCCGGTCGTTCACGACCAGCTTCACGGCGGCGGGTTCGGGCTCGACGGGCGGCTCCGGCGGCGGTAGCTCGCGGAGCGTGTCCTGCAGCGCGTCGAAGTCGCGACGGGCGGCGACCGACCGCTCGGCCGCCTGGCGGACCTTCCGGCGGGCCCGCTCGTGGGATCGCGCCCGGTCGGCATCGGCGAAGCCCACCGGCAGCAGGCACGGGGCCTCGCAGAGATAGCGCCCGGCCTCGTCGTAGACGTGGATCGCGCCGTGCAGGTCGGCCGGGTCGAAGCGGGCCACGACCTCCCGGCCCGCGTGGTCGACCAGCGCCGGCGCGTGATAGCGGTTGTGCGGCATCGAGGCGCCCCGCCCGCACTTGAGGCGGATCGTGCCGTCCGGCGCGACCTTCACCGGCTCGGCTGCCAGCAGCAGGATCGCCGCCTGCGAGGGCGCGAGGCGCCGCACCGTCGCGGCCGCGATCTCCTCGGTCCACACCGCGTCGAACGAACGCCCGGCCGCGGCCTCGGTGCGCCGGCCGGGCCGGGCGTTGTGCTCGGCCACGCACGCCTCCAGGACCGTGACGAAGGTGTCCCAGTCGGCGACCGCGGTGCGATGCGTCTCGGGCCGGTCCTGCGTCGAGCGGCCGGTGTAGGCGCCCGCCAGCAGCGGGTGCGTGTCGATCTGGCGGGCGAGGTCGCCGAACGCGCGCTCGACCGGCTTGGAGCGGCCTCGCCCCTTGCCGCGGCCGGCCGCGTCGCGGTCGACCGCCGTCGGGCTGTAGGCGATCTCGAGGAGCGCCAGCAGGCCGGGCAGCTCCTCGGCCGTCGAGCGCCAGCGCTTCCGGTGCGGCATGCCGCCCGTCATCCACTTGGTCGACGCCGCCAGCGTCTGGTCGACCACGATCCGCTCCGGCACCCCGTGGGCCGTGATCAGCTCGTGCAGCGCCGTCCGCACCAGGTCGGCGGATTCGGTCTCGCCGGCGCGCCAGCTGAGGATGCGCCGCGTCCGGACGTCCTGCCACATCCAGACCACGGGCCGCCCGACCTTGCCGGAGGGGAGGCGCACCTGGAGGTCGTGGCGGCGGCCGTCGCCGTTCACGATCTCGAGCGGGCGGATGCCCGCCACCGTCCGCGTCTGGTGCGGGTGCAGGTCCATCGCCGCGATCGCGCCCTTGCGCGCGCGGACCACCTCGGCGTGGGACAGCTCGCGGGCCGTCCGGCGCCGGAACGCGTCGAGCGAGGGCAGCGGCCAGCCGCGCGCCTCGGCGACCGCGGCGATCCGCCGGTGGACCGCCGTCGCGTCCGGGGCCTCCTCGCGGAGCCAGTCCGCGCACCAGAGGTCCCACAGAAC
>JAPOWL010000670.1 GCA_026707615.1 Acidobacteriota bacterium
ACGACTCAACGGAGGAGGCATCGCCATGCGTATCGTGGTCACCACGCTCACGGTTCTTGCCGCTGCGCTTGCGCTCCCGGCCCAGCAGGCCGCGGCGCAGCCGGCCGCGGCGCTGTCCGACACGGTCCGCGAGTTCGTCGAAGTCGACGACCCGGTGGTCGCGCTGACCGGCGCGCAACTGGTCGACGGGACCGGCCGCCCCGCGGTCGCCGACCAGACGATCGTGATCCGGGACGGCCGGATCGCGGGCATCGGCCCCGACGGCGAGGTCGACGTCCCGGCCGGGGCGCGGACGCTCGGTCTCGACGGACATACGGTCATTCCCGGCATCGTCGGCCTGCACGACCACACCTTCTACATGACCCGCGGGCGGCGCGTGCAGCTCAACTACAGCGCCCCGCGCCTCTACCTCGCGGCCGGGGTGACGACCATCCGGACCACGGGCGCCTTCTCCCCCTACAGCGAGCTGAACCTCAAGCACGCCATCGCGGAGGGGCAGGACATCGGCCCGCGGATGTACATCACGGGGCCGTATCTCTCGGGCGCCGGCGCGATGTCGCAGATGTTCCAGGTGGGCACGCCCGAGGACGCGCGCCGCGTCGTCGGCTACTGGGCGGACGAGGGCGTGGACTGGTTCAAGGCCTACACGCGCATCGGCGACGAGGATCTGGCCGCGGCCATCGACGAGGCGCACCGCCGCGGCCTGCGGGTCACCGGGCACCTCTGCTCCGTCTCGTTCGCGGAGGCGGTGGCGCTCGGCATCGACAACATCGAGCACGGCTTCTTCACGAGCAGCGACTACGTCGAGGGCAAGGAGCCCGGCGTCTGCCCGCCCGGCGTGCAGCGGAGCCTGCTGGAGGTCGACGTCGACGGCGAGGCGGTCGGCGAGACCATCCGGGAGATGGTCGACGCGGGCGTCGCGCTGACGTCGACCCTCGCCGTGTACGAGCTCGGCGTCCCCAACCGCCCGCCCCTCGAGGATCGCGTGCTGGAAGCGCTCGCCCCGGGCGCTCGCGACGAGTACCTGCAGTCGCGTGCCGACGTCGCGGCCCGCGACGACTCCCCCATGGGGACGCTGTTCGCCAAGGCGCAGGCGTTCGAGAAGCGCTTCGCGGAGGCGGGCGGCCTGCTCGCGGCCGGCGTCGACCCCACGGGCATGGGCGGCGCGCTCCCCGGCTTCGGCGACCAGCGCAACTACGAGCTGCTGCTCGAGGCCGGCTTCGCGCCCGAGGAGGTCATCGAGGTGATGACCCTCAACGGCGCCCGCGTCCTCGGCGAGGACGACCGCTACGGCTCCATCGAGCCCGGCAAGCTGGCCGACCTGGCGGTGATCGCCGGCGACCCCGTCCGCCGCCCGGCCGAGATCCGCAACGTCACCCTCGTCTTCAAGGAAGGCGTCGGCTACGACTCGGCCGCCCTCATCGAGTCGGTGCAGGGCCTCGTCGGACTGCGCTGATTCCCTGGCCGGCCGGAGCCCGACGAGCGACCCGCGGCCGAGCGCCGGAGATTCGCCGAAGGCTTCGCCGGCCAACGCGCAGCGCGCGACCCGTAGCGCGCGACCGCAGCCCCGGGCCGGCTTACAATCTTCGGAGGTGGACGTGCACCCCTACGCTGGGCAGTCACCGTGGCGGGGGAAGCCGGGACGGTCACGAGCGACACGATGAACGAAGCGACGATTCGACTCCGGATCGAGAAGCTCGCGGGCGGTCGATTCCTCGCCACGAGCCCCGATGTGCCCGGCCTGGTGGCGGAAGGCCGTAGCGTCGCCGAAGCGACTGAAATCGCGCAGGGGCTTGCGCGGAAGATCGCCGAGTCGTGCATCGAGCATGGTGACCCGGTGCCGCCCGCGCTGACCCGCCTCTTCGAACGAGAGAGCGAGGCCGCGCTCGACCTTCTGGTGCCGGTCAGCGTACCGTAGCGCACGAGCGCGTCGATGCCGACGGCGGGTCCGCCGTCCACGCGCTATCGCGAGGCCAGGAAGTCCCCAACGTCGATGCGCGCCTCCCGAAGAACGGCACGGAGAGTACCCTCCGCCATGTCGCCGTCATGACGCGGCAGCGTCACCTTTCGACCTGTGCGTTCGTGGCGCTACAGTTCGTGGCTCCCCGGCCCTTGGCGATCGAACCGGTAGCCCGCACGTCTCAACCTACGCGCAACATCCCGGTACCGGAAACCAGCCAGTCGTCCCATAGCGCACGGAGACTCCGTACCGCAGCCGCTTTCTCGTGAGCACTTTGGAGTCTTCCCGTCCCGCCGCTCCGTGGACGGGTCAATCGGATTCGTCCACGCGAGAAATCTCTTCGCCGCCAACGGGGAGGGCGAGCACGACGACGCGCTCCGCGGGTCCTCGATGACGTTGACGACGTAGCCCAGATTCACGACGTCGGCCGGTGTGCGCTCCTCGTCGGGGAAGAACGCCGGATCCCAGCCGGACATCGGGATTCCCAGCTTGTGCAGCCGCAGCAGGTCGTCACCCCGACCGCAGCCGTAGTCAAGAACGAGCGCTCCGGATGGATGATGCCGTCGTCGAGAGCGAGGGCTACGGGGCGCGACAGCGCTGTCCGGCGGATGGCGGTTCGATCGGAGCGTGTCGTGCTCATCCGCTGCCTCGCCACTTCAGGGTCTTCGTTCGGACCGTCAGATCGTCGACGCGGTCGACGTCGACCTCGACGCCGAGCCCCGGACGGTCGACAGGGACCGTAACCATCCCATTCGCGTCCATCGTCCATTCCGGAGCGACGATGTCCTCCGTCCAGTAGCGGGCACTCGGGCTGACATCCCCGGGGATCGTGAAGTTGGGGAGCGAGGCGAGGGCGACGTTGTGGGCCCGGCCGATGCCGCTCTCCAACATCCCGCCGCACCAGACGGGCACGGCGTGGTTCCGACACAGGTCGTGGATCGCCTTCGCCTGCGTGAAGCCGCCCACTCGCCCCGGCTTGACGTTCACGATGCGGCCCGCACCCAGGGCCAGCATGTCCTCCGCGGCAGCGGCGTGCGGGATCGACTCGTCGAGGCAGATCGGCGTATCGAGTCGGTCCTGCAACTGCGCGTGCCGGCGCAAGTCGTCCTGGGCCAGCGGCTGCTCGATCATCAGCAGCCGGCAGGCGTCCAGCTCCGCCAAGTGGTCGGCGTGGGCCGGCGTGTACGCGGAGTTGGCATCGGCCATCAGCGGCGCCTCGGGACCGAGCGCTTCCCGGACGGCGGCGATGTACTCGATGTCCGCGCCGGGCCGGATCTTCATCTTGATCTTGCGATACCCGCGCGCCAGCGCGGCGTCCGCCTTGTCGGCCAGCGCCTGCGGGCTCGCCTGGATGCCGATGGAGATGCCGGTCGCAATCGCCTTGCGGGTCCCACCGAGCAGTCGTGAGAGGCTGACCGCTTCCCGCTCGGCCGCGACCGCCCAGGCGCCCATCTCGACGGCGGCCCTGGCCATCGCGTGGCCACGGATGCCGCGCCGCAGCAGATCGTCGATCGCATCCGGGCCGCTGAGGCGCATCCCCAGCACGCGCGGCGCGATCCACTCCGTAATCGCGAGCCACGCCGTGTCGATGGTCTCGGCCGAGTAGTTCGGCCGCTCCCCGGCGACGCACTCGCTCCAGGCCGTGGCGCCGCCGGCGTCCTTGAGCTCGAGGAGCAGGATCCGCCGGTCGGTCGTCCGGCCGGACGAGATCTCGAACGGCTCCCGGAGCGTCATCCGGATCTCCCGCAGTGTGATCCGCGCAAGCTGGAGGCTCATCGATCGGGAACGGCAGGTGCAGGTGGCGTGCGCACGGAGGCCGAACGCACGGCCCCGCTGGTCTTCGCCACGACATAGTACGAATCGGCGGGGGGCGCGTGGTGCTCGAAGCCGGACACGCGGTAGCCGCGGCCGAGGTAGTGCGTGAAGGCGAGGCGCTGCATGCGTTGCCACGCTCGCGCCCGCGACGGGTCGATCGCCTTGAGCGCGTCGATGTCCGCCGGGGCCGCTACCCGCACGCACGGCTCGCCGAGCAACGGGCGCTGACCGGCCGCCCATTCCACATCGATGATCGGAGGGGAGACGACGTTGGCCGGTGGCGCGCAGGAGTGCGGTAGCGACCCATCCGCCGCTGCCACCGACGCCGGATCGCCGGGAGTGCGCCCTCTGGCCGGCGCTTCATCGTCGAGCCGCCACTCGACGATGAAGCGGTCCGTGTCCAGTCCGGCGTGCAGAGAGCTGCCGGTATCGCCGTACAGGTTGACGACGTACTCGACCGGCACGGCTCCGAGGCTGTTCAAGTTCAGGTTGGCGTTCCGGGCGACCAGCGGGTCGTACGTCCAGTGCATGCGGCGCACGCCCCGCTCGAGGAGCTGCTCGCGCTGGAAGAGCTTCAGCCGGCGGCCGAGGCCCATCCCCCGCGCCTCGGGCCGCACGGCCAGCATGTCCGACCAGTGCAGCGGCTCGCCGTCGCGGATGCCGGTCACGCCGAACACGAAGCCGAGCAGTCGCCCCCCGGCGTCGAACGCCCCCGCCGCTACGCCGCCGAGGCGCTGCGAGACCAACAGAATCGTCGGCGGCACGACATCCCCGAAGTGCTCCCCCCAGACCTCGCGCTGGAGGCGGACGCACGCGGCGTAGTCGGCGCGAGAGTCGAACGAACGGATTGTGACTTCGTCGTGCGCCATCGTCCGCACTTCGCGGCCACGACGAGCCGTGCCGGACCCGACGTCCGTGCCAGCCTCGCTATGGTCCTGAGCCGGCTTCTGTTGAAGGCATCGGCCTGCACCACGCGCGGCCACGCTCCAGCCGTCGATCCCGCGCCTACTGATCGGCCGCGCGCGCTCCGGCCAGGATGTTCTCGAGCCCGTAGTTTCCCTCGTGGCAGGCGTACTCGAACACCTCGCCCCCGAGCGGCACCATCGGGATCTCGGCCGTCCACGGACGCGCGTAGGTCGCGGGGTCGGTCACCGTGAAGCTGTAGTCGATGCGGTCGGCGGCGACCCGCGTGAACCGCTCGACGACGTGCGCCCGCTCGCTGCCCGCGCGCACCAGGTTGCGCACCCGCTCATCGCCCTTCGGGGTCAGGTTGGACGTCTCGACCACCAGGGTGTCGCCTTCCCAGCGGGCGCGCGAGTCGCCCATCCACTGGCCGATCTGCACCGGCAGGTGGGGGCGTCCGTCCAGCGGGATGATCCGCGCGTCGTGGATCATCTCCACGAAGATCACCACGTGGCCGGGCGTCTGCAGGATCTGGTAGTTGTGGTTGTAGAAGCCGGGGATCATGGCGCCCGGCATCCCGCGCGTGATGCACCGGTCGTAGAGGTTCAGGTCCTCGTAGGTGTCGAACTCGGTGCCGTTGCGCGACGCCGCGAACGCCGCGTCGGACTCGCGCACGCGCTCCGTCCGCGCTGGATACCGCCCGTCGGGCGGGTCGACGATGAGCGACGTCTGGTCGGTCCGCAGGCCGCGGTCGAGCCAGAAGGCGTTGTAAGCGCCCGTGCTGCCGGGCGGGGGCGGGCGGTCCCGGTTGGCCTCGGCCTGCGCGTCGAGGTCCGCGCGCTCCTCGGCGGAGAGCTCCGTCCGCCCCTCGTACTCGCTCGGACGCTCGAGGGGCGTCGTGGTCCGGTTCGTCCAGATC
>JAPOWL010000106.1 GCA_026707615.1 Acidobacteriota bacterium
AGGGACGGGCTGCTAGCCCACCATTCGTCGCCTGGCGGCTCCGCCTAGTGCCCACCCAACCCTCCAGGAGTCCGCGCCGTCCACGGCGCGGACTCCTAGTCTACCGGCAGTCCGGCGGTCGACGCCACGTCCTGGGGGGCTGCCCGGCCAGGGTCGGGGGTGGGACGAGAGGCCGGTCGGCTCGAGTCGCCCGGGCGGCGGCGCGCCGCCGCCGCGCACGGGTTCAGCGGGTGCCCTCCATCGGGAGCGCGACGGGCGCCCGCGGTCGTCCCTGCCGGGGTCGCCGAACCCGCGGGGGCCGCGGTCCCTTCTGCCGCCCAGGCGCAGGAACTCCCGCTCGAAGGTCGCCATCTGCTCCGGCGTCAGCACGTCGGCGATGGCGGTCCGGAACGAGCCCTGCTCGGCCGCCAGACGCTCCCGCATCTCGCGGCGGAGAGTCCGGAAGCGGTCGCGGCGGGCGTCGAAGAGCGCGCCGAGGCGTGCCGCCTGCTCGTCGCTGAGATCGAGCCGGTTCGCCATCCGCTCCACCAGGCGCTCGGTGCCGCCCGGCGGCCGCAGCCCGTCCCGGCCGAGGCCGCGGTCCGGGCGCCCGCCCCGGTCGAGCCAGGGCGCCGCCACGATCCCCGCGCCGAGCCCGGCGAGGAAGACGACCAGCACGAACAGGCCGATCCAGAGGCGCGTACGCGTATCGGTCATCGTTCCCGCTCCGTCATTTCGGGCCAGGGCGCCGCAGAACCGGCCCTGGAGTACGCCGTGCCCGCGCAGACTCCCGACGCGCCCGTCAGGGCGCGCTCGCGGCCAGGAGCTCGATCAGTACGTCGTCGGTCAGCTCGGACTCGTCCTGCCACAACGCGGTGACCGCCTCCATGGGAGGGTCGGACGCCTGCCCGGCCTCGCCCCCGCCGTCGTCCGCTGCCCACGCCGCCGCGAGCTCGGTGAAGTCGACCGCCTCGTCCCCGCTTGCCTCGGCGGAGGGGCCGGCCCCCAGCGCGGCGGCCACGAAGAGGGCGGCGGCCACGGGTGCGAGGCGGAGGGTCCACGCCCGCCAGTTCAGCGCGTCCAGCCAGCCGAGCGCGGCCGCGGCCGGCTCGCGCTCGGGGAGTGCGGCCATGACGCGTGCGGTGAAGCCGTGCGACACCGGCCGGTCCGGCCGAGCGGCGACCGCGGCCCGGGCGGCGCGTTGCGTCTCGAGCGCCGCCCGACAGTCCGGGCAGGCTTCGAGATGCCCCGCGAGCAGGGCGAGGCGCTGCGCGTCGAGGGTCCCGTCGGCGGCGCGCGCGAGCAACGGTGCCGTCTGATCGCAGGTCATCCTTCTCTCCCCGGGCTCGTTCGCGTGGCTCGCCGCGGCGCCCCGGCGTCCGCCGCCCCGCACGGCTGCAGCAGCGCCCGCATGCGGCGGCGGGCCCTAAAGATACGGGATTCCACGGTGCCGATCGGCGCCGCCGTCACGCTCGCGATCTCCTTGTAGTCGAGGCCCTCCACGTCGCGCAGGACGAGGGCGAGGCGGAGCTCTTCGGGAAGCTCGGCCAGCGCGCGGTCGATCGTCTCGCGCCGCACGAGCGCCGTTTCGGCGTCGGGCTCCGGCGTTGCCGCCTCGCCGCCCGTCACCGGCCCCGCCTCGTCGTCGAAGCTGCGGCCGATGACGGGCTGCCGGCCGCGGCGCTCGCGATGGGTGCTCGCGACGTTGGTCGCGATGCGGTAGAGCCACGTCTTGAACGAACTCTCCCCGCGAAACCGGCCCAGGCCCCGCCAGGCGCGCACGAACGCTTCCTGCGCCACGTCCTCGCCCCCGCCGGGATCGCCGACGAGCGCCGCCGCGAAGTTGACGAGCCTCGTCTGGTACTTCACCACCAGCCCCTCGAAGGCCGCGGCGTCGCCCGACCGCGCCTCGTCCACCGCCGCGCGGTCGGGGTCGCCGGCCGGACGAGAGGTGCCGTTCGCGGCACCACCGACTCCCACGACCTCGTCGACCGCCGCGGTCGCTGTGCTCTCCAGGTCCACCTGTCGATTCGGCGGCCCCCATGGCCGATCGCGCGCCGGGGCCAGCATACGCGGAGCTCCGTCCCCAACCCACCAATCGTCGCCGGATGGCTCCGCCCGGTGCCCGGCCAACCTTCCAGTCCGCACCGTTTTCGCGGCGCAGGCTCCTCGTCACAGACTGGTCGCGGCCCATGGTTATTCCCGGGCCGGGTCCGAGAGCCCCCGGGAAGAAACCCCTGCCGCCCGCGGTCGGTAGGGACAGTTGGCGCACAAGGAGGGCCACATGCGATTCGACTTCACGAGACTGTCTGTGTTGCGGGGACGGCGCGGGAAGGTGGCGGCGGCCGTCGCCGCGTTGCTCGTCGTGCTGCTCGTCGCCGCGGCCGTCAGCGAGGCCCAGCGCCGCGGCGGTCGCGGTGGCCGTGGTGGTTTCGGCGGCGGGCGCCCGGCCGCAATGCTGCCGCTGCGGCAGCTCGACCTGAGCGACGAGCAGCGGGAGCAGATCCGCGCCGCCGTCGCCGAGAGCCGCGAGGCCCGCCGCGACACGGCCCGCGCGATCCGCGGTGCACGCCGGGCGATGGCCGAGGCGGTGACCGCGGAGGCGGTGGACGAGGGGCGGATCCGGTCGCTCGCCGCCGATCTCGGACGGCTGGCGGGCGACGCGGCGGTCGGCCGCGCGAACCTGCGCGCGGCCCTGTGGCGGCTGCTGACCCCCGAGCAGCAGGCGCGCGCGGCCGAGATCCGGGCGGAGCGGGAAGCTCGGCGGGAGGAACGGGAGTCCTCGTTCCTTCCGGGCGAGCTGGACGACTACGTGGGTCTGTCGGAGGTTCAGCCCTGGATGGTCCACCTGGGCCTCGATCTCTTCCTCGCCGCGATCGAGCACCTGGACGCCCGGAGCCTGTCGATCGCCCTGCAGGCGCCGCAGCGCGGGGCCGGAGCCGGGCCCGCGCCCGCGCCTACCCTCGACGGAGCCTGGCTGGAGGAGCGCCCCAGGGGCGCGTGACCGTCTCGGGCGGCTGCACGCGGGGAGGGCTCGGCCCGGACGCCGGGTCCTCCCCTTCCGTCCCACCGGCGCGACGAGGCTCAGCCTGCGCGGTTCCCCACCGGTTCCACGGAAGCGCCGGGACGGACCGGCACGGGAACCGGCCGGGGATCGCGGATGGCGGGCCTGGGCACGACGGTCACTTCCTGCGCGGTCAGGTCGCCCGGTTTCGTCGGCGACGGCAGGAGCGTGAACTCCAGAATCACTTCCCGGCTGGGCAGCTCCGCCGTGTTGACGCCCGCGCGCTGCAGCTCGCTGCTGTGGACGAAGGTCGACGCGTAGGGCGATTCCTGGCGCTTGGTGTCGGTCACCCAGAGCGGTCCCGTGAAGAAGCGCAGGTAGCGGATGAAGCCGTACCCCTTGAGCGAGTCGTACCAGTGGCAGAGGCCGCGGACGCGCGACCCTTCCTCGCCCCACTCCGGCCCGCGCGTCTCGCTCGGCAGCAGGCCCGGAATCAGGTAGCCGGAGACGAACAGGTCGGCCTCGCGGCGCAACTCGCCCGAGACGTTGTCGAAGGCCACCACCTCTACCCGGCAGCCCATGTTCTGGAGGGCTCGCGCGACCTTGGCGAAGTCGCCGTCTCCCGTCGCGAGCAGGACGCGATCGATGTTGCGGGCCTCGAGCAGCACGTCGACGGCCATGTCGAGGTCGCTGTTGGCCTTGCCGGTGCGCTTGCCGTCGTCGTTCACGTACCACTTGACGCGCTTGACGATGACCTTGTAGCCGAAGTCGCGCAGCGCGGCCTGGAAGCTCCGGACGTTGCGCTTGTAGTCCTCGTCCGCCTGGGCGCGCTCGGAATCGAACGACGTGTAGGAGTTGAGCCGCAGCGCGTCGGCGTCGTCGCGGCAGGCGAACTCCCGCAGGACGTCGTAGCGCAGGCCCCGCCCCCCGTTGCGCGTGATGTTCTCGGTATCGACGTAGACTCCGATCCGCACGGATCCTCGCTGTCCCCTAGCGCCGCCGGGTTCCCTGCCGGCCCCTGAATTCCAGTATACGTGCTCCGCCGCGCGGCGCCCGCGCACCCGCCCCGGCCCCGGCACCGCCGGCGGTGTCCCACCGCGCGGGCTCTTCCGACGTGGGCGCGGGACCGCATGCCGCCGGTTGCCCGCGGCCGGCGGGGGTAGTAGGCTGCCCACGGATCCGATGAAGCTCGCCCCCGCGCTCCTTCGCCGCGGTCTGGTCGCGCTTGCCGTCTCGGCCGCCGCCGCGACCGGGCTCCGGATTCCGGTCGCGGCGCAGCCGGCCGCGCCCGCCGGCCCCGAGCTGCCGGCCGCGGAGCAGGCCGAGTTCTTCGAGTCGACCGTCCGCCCCCTGCTCGCCGACAACTGCTACGCCTGCCACAGCGGGCGCGTCGACCCGCCGTTCGGCGGTCTGCGGCTCGACAGCCGCGAGGGGCTGCTGGCCGGCGGCGACTCGGGGCCGGCGGTCGTGCCGGGCCGCCCCGGGGAGAGCGCGCTCGTCGAGCGGCTCCACGGACGCCCGATGCTGATGCCGCCGACGGGGCCGCTCGGGGACGACGACGTCGCGGCCCTCACGAGGTGGGTCGCGATGGGGGTGCCGTGGCCCGAGGCGGCGGCCGCGGTCGCCGACCCGCCCGACCCGTCCGCGCCGTTCGATCTGCCGGCGCGCCGGCGCGCCCACTGGGCGTGGCAACCGGTGCAGGAAGCGCCGCCGCCGGACGTCGCCGACGAAGGCTGGCCGGCCACGCCGGTCGACAGATTCCTGCTGGCGGCGCTGGAGGATGCCGGCCTGGCGCCCGCACCCGATGCGGACCGCGCCACGCTCATCCGCCGCCTGTCGTTCGATCTGCGCGGGCTGCCGCCGACGCCCGCCGAGATCGCGCGCTTCCTGGGCGACGACTCGCCCACGGCCTATACCGATCTCGTCGACCGGTTCGTTGCCTCGCCGCACTTCGGCGAGCGCTGGGCCCGGCACTGGATGGACCTGGTGCGCTACAGCGAGTCGCACGGCAGCGAGGGCGACCCCGACATCCCGTACGCCTGGCGCTACCGCGACTACCTGATCCGGGCCTTCAACGGAGACGTTCCCTACGACCAGTTGATCCGCGAGCACCTGGCGGGCGACCTGTTGCCGGAACCGCGCCTCGACGCCGGCGGGCGGACCAACGAGTCGCAGCTCGGACCCACCCACTTCCGCCTGGTCGAGCACGGCTTCCAGCCGGTGGACCCGTGGGAGGACCGGGTCAAGTGGACCGACAACCAGGTGGACGTGGCCTCGAAGGCCTTCCTGGGGCTCACCGTGTCGTGCGCGCGCTGCCACGACCACAAGTTCGACGCCATCAGCCAGAAGGACTACTACGCGTTCTTCGGCACGCTGTACGGGGCCCGGCCCACGATGCGGGCGGTCGACGCGCCGGCCGTCCTGGAGACGAACCGGGACTCGCTCGCCGCTCTCAAGGTCGACATCCGCGGCCGGCTGGCCGACGCCTGGAGCGCGGCGGCGGAGGGCATCGCCGCAGAGCTGCTGGGCGGTCTGGAGACGGAGGCCGGGGATGCGGAGGACGCGGCGGCGGGGGACGCCGCTGAGGCGGCGGCAAGCGCCCGGGAAG
>JAPOWL010000193.1 GCA_026707615.1 Acidobacteriota bacterium
CGTCACCATCTCGGCCCCGGAGGCGTCATGCGCGCGGCGCATGACGTCGAGGGAGGCGTACTTGCCGGTGCCGACGATCAGTCGGGAGCGGAACGTCTTGCCGGCGATGGTCAGGAGGTCGTCGTCCATGGCGTCTGCGCGCCCTTGCGGGCGCGTTGGGAGTCTGCGCGCGCGAGAGACTCTTGCGTCGCGGGTTCTAGCCCACCATTCGTCGCCTGACGGCTCCGCCTGGTGCCCAACCAACCCCGCAGGAGTCCACGCCGTTCTACGGCGCGGACTCCTGGCGGCGCAGACTCCTGGTGGGCCGTCAGCCTCCGCCGACGAAGTTGACGATCTCCACCTCGTCGCCGCCCCGGACCACCGTCGAGTCGTACCGCGCGCGCCGCACGACGACGAGGTTGTGCTCGACGGCCACGCGCCGCGGATCGATGTCCAGGCGGTCGAGCAACCCGTGGACGGTCACCGGCTCCGCCAGCTCGTAGTCCTCCCCGTTCAGCCGTATCGTCACGGCCTCCCAGCCTACTCGCGGGGGGGCGCGAAGTCAAGGCTAACTCGTTGCCAGAAAGAGATTTACTCCGTGAGGAGGGGAGCGGCGGCGTAGCCCGGCGGCCCGCCGGAGATTGACTTCGACGCGCCCGCGAAAGTACGATAGCGGCAACCCCGCAAGGGTCGTCTCGCCGGTGTCGGTTCCCGTTTTCGGGTCGGCTCGGCACTTCCGTCACAGAACAGGGCGTCGCTCGGCAATCGACGGCGGGCGGCGCGGGCGATAGCTTGAGAAATGTTTCACAAGGCGGCTCGCTCCCGAGCCCGGGAGGCTGCGCCGCACAACGGTTGACGCAGGCGTCCCGCAGCGACGTTCCACGATGGCACGGCACAAGGTGACCCGCGGCGTCCGGCTCCCGCTGGCCGGCGAGCCGGTGCAGGCCGTCGAGGATGCCGCCCCCCCGCACAGGGTCGGCGTGCTGGCCGCGGACGCCGTCGGGTTGCGGCCCACGTTGCACGTGTCGCCCGGCGACACCGTCGTCCGGGGGCAGGTGCTCTTCCACGACAAGCGCACGCCCGACGTGCGCTACACGGCGCCTGTCGCGGGCACCGTGGCCGGCGTCCACCGGGGCGACCGCCGGGCGCTCCGGTCGGTCGTCATCGAGGCGAGCCGCGCCGAGCGGGAGGGCCGCGACCCGGAAACGGCGCGGTTCCCGGCGTTCTCGGGACGGCATCCGAGCGGGATGCCGGCGGACGACGTGCGCGCCCTGCTGCTGGAGTCGGGCCTGTGGACGGCGCTGCGCGCGCGACCCTACGGCCGCGTCGCCGACCCGGCGGTGCGCCCCCACTCGATCTTCGTCACCGCCATCGACACCAACCCCCTGGCGCCGTCCATCGACGCCGTGGTGGGCGACCGGGTTCCGGCGCTCGGCCGGGGTCTGGCCGCGCTGGAGCGCCTCACCGACGGGCCGATCCACTTCTGCACCGGGCCGGACACGCGGCTCGAGCCCGCGGCCGGCGAGCGCGTGCGGCACGAGGTCTTCGCCGGTCCGCACCCGGCGGGGACCGTCGGACTCCACATCCATACCCTCGACCCGGTCGACCGCCGGAAGGTGGTGTGGCACATCGGCGTCCAGGACGTCATCGCGGCAGGGCGCCTGTTCGAGGCCGGGCAGCTCGATCCGGGGCGCGTCGTCTCGCTGGGCGGTCCGCCGGTGGCCCGGCCGCGCCTGCTGCGGACGCGGCTCGGCGCCTCGACCGACGCCCTCGTGGCGGGCGAGCTCGCGGGCGAGCAGGAGGTGCGCGTGATCTCCGGGTCGGTGTTCGGGGGGCGGGCGGCGTCCGGGGAGGTCCACGGCTACCTCGGCCGCTACCACCAGCAGGTCTCGGTGCTGACCGAGGATCGGGAGCGCGAGTTCCTCGGCTGGCTGCGCCCCGGATTCGACCGCTTCTCCGCCGTGCGGACGTTCGCGTCGGCGTGGCTGCCCCGGCGGCGGCTCGCGCTCACCACCTCCACCCACGGATCGCCCCGCGCCATCGTCCCGATCGGCAGCTACGAGCGCGTGATGCCGCTCGACCTGATGGTCACCCCGATGATGCGCGCCCTGGCGATGCGGGACGTCGAGCGCGCCGAGGAGCTCGGGTGCCTGGAGCTCGAAGAGGAGGACGTGGCCCTGTGCACCTTCGTCGACGCCGGGAAGACGGAGTTCGGACCGCATCTCCGCAGCGTCCTCGACGAGCTGGAGAAGGAAGGATAGGTCTGAGCGCCGCATGAAGGTCCTGCGCCGCCTGCTCGACTCGCAGGCCCGGCACTTCGAGCCGGGGGGGCGGCTCTCCCGGCTCTACCCCCTGTGGGAAGCCCAGGACACGTTCCTGTACACGCCGGGCCACGTCACGGCCGGAGCCGCCCACGTGCGCGACGGGCTCGACCTGAAGCGCATGATGATGACCGTCGTCGTCGCGCTGGCCGGCTGCGTCTACATGGCGCTCCACAACACCGGCTACCAGGCGAACTTGGCGATCGCGGCCGGGGCGGCGCCGCTGGCGAACTGGCAGACCGCGGCGATGGAGGCGTCCGGGCTGGGCTTCGCCCCCGACGACCTCGTGAGTTGCCTCGTGCACGGCGGCCTCTACTACGTGCCGATCCTCATCGTCACCTTCGCGGTCGGCGGCCTCTGGGAGTTCCTCTTCGCCGTGGTGCGGAAGCACGAGCTGAACGAGGGATTCCTCGTCACCGGCATGCTGTTCCCGCTGACCCTGCCGCCGACCATTCCGCTCTGGCAGGTGGCGCTCGGCATCTCGTTCGGCATCGTCGTCGGCAAGGAGATTTTCGGCGGCACCGGCATGAACGTCCTGAACCCGGCGCTGGTGGCCCGCGCCGGCGTCTTCTTCGCGTATCCCGCCGAGATGTCGGGCGATGCGGTCTGGATTGCGGCCGACACCGCGTCCGATGCCGTCAGCGGAGCGACGGCGATGGCCGACGCGACGCTGGGCGGCACGGCGGCGATGGCCGCGGAGACCGACTGGTGGAGCGCGTTCGTCGGGTTCGTGCCCGGATCGATGGGCGAGACGTCCACGCTGGCCTGTCTGCTCGGGGCGCTGCTGCTCGTCGCGACCGGCGTCGGCTCGTGGCGCATCATGGTGAGCGTCGCCGCGGGGACGATCCTGATGGCGGCCGGACTGAACGCCATCGGGTCGGCGACGAACCCGTTCTTCGACGTCACCCCGGCCTGGCACCTCGTGCTCGGGGGCTGGGCGTTCGGCACCGTCTACATGGCGACCGATCCGGTCTCCGCTCCGGCGGTGCCGCGCGGCCACTTCGTGTACGGCTTCCTGATCGGCGTGCTCTGCGTCCTCATCCGCGTCGTCAACCCGGCGTATCCTGAGGGCATGATGCTCGCCATCCTCTTCATGAACCTGTTCGCGCCGCTGATCGACTACTTCGCCATTCAGGCGAACGCGCGGCGCCGGAGGGCGCGGTATGCAGGGTAGCGTGCTCTACAACCTCGGGTTCGCGACCGCGATCTGCGTCGCCTGCGCCATCGTGGTGTCGTCCTCCGCGGTCTCCCTGCGGGAGCGGCAGCTCGTCAACCAGGCGCTCGACATGCAGCGCAACGTCCTCGTCGCGGCCGGGCTCGCGGCCCCGGACGAAGCGCTGGAGCAGGACGAGATCGAGGCGCGCTTCGCCCCCATCCGCCAGGTGGTCATCGACGTCGCCACCGGCGCCGCCACCGACGTCGATCCGGCCACGTTCGATCCGCGCGCCGCCGCGGCCGACCCCGCGACGAGCCGCACCGCGCCGCCGAACAACGCCGGGCTGAACCGCGTCGCCGACCAGGCCCTGGTCTACGAGCTGCGCCGGGCGGACGGTGCGCTCGACCTGGTCGTGCTGCCGGTGCACGGGCTGGGCCTCTGGGGCCTGCTCTACGGTTTCGTGGCGCTCGACGCGGACCTCGAGACGATCCGCGGCCTGACCTACTACGAGCACAAGGAGACGCCGGGCCTCGGCGGCGAGGTGGACAACCCGCGCTGGAAGCGCCTGTGGGACGGCCGCCGGGCGTTCGGCCCGGACGGCGCCCCGGCCATCGAGGTCGTGCGGGGGCTCGCGGGACCGCCCGCCGACGACCCCTTCCGCGTCGACGGTCTCGCCGGGGCCACGATGACGAGCCGGGGCGTCACGAACATGCTGCGGTTCTGGCTCGACGACCAGGGCTTCGGGCCCTATCTGGACACGCTCCGCGCGCACGGACGCAGGATGGCCGGGGGCACGGGATGAACGGGGGCGCGTGATGTCAAAGCAGCGCGAGGCGCTGATCGACCCGCTCTTCAACAACAACCCGATCACGCTGCAGGTGCTCGGCATCTGCTCGGCGCTCGCCGTGACGACGCGCATGGACACGGCGCTCGTGATGAGCGCGGCGGTCGTCGCGGTGATGATGTCGTCGAACTTCTTCGTCAGCGCCCTGCGGAATCAGATCCCGACGAGCATCCGGATCATCGTGCAGCTCACGATCATCGCCTCGCTAGTGATCATGGTCGACCAGGTGCTGAAGGCCTACCTGTTCGAGCTGTCGAAGCAGCTCACGGTCTTCGTCGGCCTCATCATCACGAACTGCATCATCATGGGGCGCGCCGAGGCCTACGCCATGCAGAACCCGCCCGGCCTGAGCCTCATCGACGGGCTCGGGAACGGCCTCGGCTACGGCGTCATCCTGATGCTGACGGCGCTCGTGCGCGAGCTCTTCGGGTCGGGATCGGTGTTCGGGACGACGGTGCTGCCGCTGGCGAGCGAGGGGGGCTGGTACACGCCCAACGGGCTGATGGTGCTCTCGCCGGCCGCGTTCTTCATCATCGGCTTCCTGATCTGGGCCCTGCGGAGCTGGAAGCGCGATCAGGTGGAGGCCGAGTGATGCTGGAGCACTACCTGAGCCTCGCCGTCAAGTCGATCTTCGTCGAGAACATGGCGCTCGCCTTCTTTCTCGGCATGTGCTCGTTCCTCGCCGTGTCGCGGCAGGTCAAGACGGCCCTCGGACTCGGCGGCGCCGTGGTCTTCGTGCTGACGATCACCGTGCCGATGAACAACCTGATCTACGCCCACCTGCTCAGCCCGGGGGCGATGGCCTGGCTGCACCCGGCGCTGGCCGACTACGACCTGTCGTTCCTGGGCTTCCTCTCCTACATCGGGACGATTGCCGCGATGGTGCAGATCGTCGAGATGGTGCTCGATCGCTTCGTGCCCCCGCTGCACGCCGCGCTGGGGATCTTCCTGCCGCTCATCGCCGTCAACTGCGCCATCCTGGGGGCGTCGCTCTTCATGGTCGAGCGGAGCTACACGCTGGCCGAGAGCGCGGTGTTCGGCCTCGGTTCGGGGATCGGCTGGGCGCTGGCGGTCGTCGCCCTGGCCGGGATTCGGGAGCGGCTGCGCTACTCGAACCCGCCCGAGGGCCTGCGCGGCCTCGGCCTGACGTTCATGCTCGTGGGCCTGATGGCGCTCGGCTTCATGGCCTTCGCGGGAGTCCAGCTCTAGCCCGGGTCCTCAGCCATGGTCACCGTCGCCCTCGGCGTCGCCATGTTCC
>JAPOWL010000033.1 GCA_026707615.1 Acidobacteriota bacterium
CTGCTCCTGCTTCGCGAGCACCTGCGTGCGCTCGATCCGACCCTGGCCGTGTCCGCCCCGCGCACGTTCGACGACCTGCGCGCCGACGCGACCCGCGACGCGCGCCTGCAGGCCGGCCTTGCGGCGGTGCTGGCCGGCCTCGCCATGGCCCTGGCACTCATCGGCCTCTACGGCCTGATGGGCTACCTCGTCGTCCAGCGCATGCGCGAGTTCGGAGTCCGCTCCGCCCTTGGGGCCACGCCGGCGAGCATCGTCCGGCTGGTCCTGCGCCGTGCCGAACGGCTCACCGGGGCCGGCCTGATCCTGGGAATCGGGGCGAGCCTCGCCGCCACCCGCGGCCTGGCCGGGCTGCTCCACGAGACCGATCCCCGGGATCCGGTGACCCTCGCCGCCGCGGCCGTCGTACTCGGTCTGGCCGCGATGTTCGCGGCGTTCGCCCCCGCCCGCCGCGCCGGGAAGGCCGACCCCGCGACGGTGTTGCGGGAGCAGTGACCGGCGCTCAGGGCTGGCCCGCTGCCTCCTCCGCCCGGGGTCCCGCGAGGATGCCCTCCATGCCGTAGTTCCCTTCATGACAGGCGTACTCGTAGATGGGGCCGCCGGTCAGGGTCATCGGGAGCACGACGGTCCAGGGGCGCGTGTAGGTGGCCGGGTCGTCGAGCGTCATCTCGTAGTCGATGCGGTCCGGTCCCGTGCGGGTGAACCGCTCCACCAGACGCAGGCCGCCGACCGGGTGGCCGCGGAACTGCTGCTGCGGGCTGAAGTTGGTGGTCTCGACGACCAGCGTGTCGCCGTCCCAGCGGCCGCGGGCGTCGCCGTTCCAGAGCCGGACGGCGTCCGGAAGGCGCGGGCGGCCGTCGAGCGGCACGACGCGCGTCTCGTTGATCATCTCGTTGAGCAGCACGACCGCGTCCGGCGTCTGCAGGATGAGGATGTTGCTGTTGTAGTTGTTCGGGACGCGGGGCGTGCCGCGGGTGATGCAGCGCTCCCACAGGTTGCGGTCCGCCCAGGAGTCGGCGGGATGGTCCTGCCGGCGCGCCCGGTTGGCCGCGACGCGCCGCTCCCCCGCCGGCGTGAGGGCCGGAATGCGGCCGTCGGCGGGATCGGTGATGAGCGAGGTCCGGGTCAACGCGTTGCGCGAGCCGTCCCGCCATTGCGATCCGTAGTTGCCGGGGCTGCCGGCCCGTGGCGGCGCGTCGAACGCCGCGAACCGCCGCCGCTCGCGCTCTGCCGCCTCCTCGTCCGAGAGGAACTCGCGGTCGCCCGCGTCCGCCGCCCATTCGAGCGGGGTGCCGGTCGTCTGGTCCCAGATGCCCTGCAGGTCCGGGTGCCCCCATGGGGTCCGTTCCGGGATCCAGCCGGAACCGCTCTCCTGGGCGCCGGCCTGGGCCGCCGCCAGCGCGATGACGCACGTCGCTACTGCCATGGGAACGGATGGCTGGCGCATGTCGATCTCCTTCTTCGCGGGTCGAGCCCGCCCCGCAACACTCCAAGCGTAGCGCGGACGCCACCGCAAGGCGATTCCCCTGGCCTGACGGGCGCGACGCGACGCACCACGACCGGGACAGGAGCAGCGATTTCGTGGGAGAATGGACCGCGAAACTCGGACCCGGGAATGCAGACACGGAGGATACGATGCGACGGATTCTGTTCACGATGCTCACGCTGGCCATCGCCCTGACCGGCGCCACCGCGGCGGGCGCGGCCGAGAAGCTGACCGCCGACGACTACGCCGAGATCCAGCAGCTCTACGTCCAGTACGCGCGCACCATCGACAGCGGCGACGCGATGGGGTGGGCCAAGACGTTCACCGACGACGGCGTCTTCGGCGACGCCGTCGGGCACGACGCGCTGGTCGCCTTTGCCGAGGGCTTCCACGGGAACTTCCAGGGCCGCGCGCGCCACTTCAACGACGCGATCCAGATCACCGCGACGGACGAGGGCGCCGACGGAAGCTGCTACCTGATCCTCTACAACACCGGCACGCAGCCACCGACCGTGGTCGTCACCGGCATCTACAACGACAAGCTCGTTCGGACGGAGGACGGCTGGCGCTTCAAGACGCGCGCGGTCACTCCCGATCCCCCGGCCGAGCAGTAGGGTCTGCGCCGCGGACGGACTCCCGCGCCGTCGCATCCGGCAGGCAGGTTCCCTGTCGTCCGGCGCGGGAAGTCCGCCCCGAACACCGACGCGAGTACCGGGAACGGCCCAGGAGTCTGCGCTGTAGAACGGTGCAGACTCCTGGCAGGCTGGGCTGGGCGCCAGGCGGAGCCGTCAAGCGACGATTGGCGGGCTGGGGACCCGGACCGAGGAAGGACGGCGATGAGGCGATGACGAAGAGGTGCAGACTCGGAGCCGGCGCTCTCCTGATCGGTCTCGCGGCGGTCGCAGCCGGCTGCGGCCCGGGGTTGGAAGCGGCGCCCGGAGCTTCGCTCGGAGGGGAGACCACGGCCGCCGGCGCGCAGGCCGCGGGCGAAGCCTCGGCGTTCCAGTACGACCCGACGTGGCCCAAGCCGCTGCCCGACAACTGGACGCTGGGGAACGTCGTGGGCGTCGCCGTCGACGCGCGCGACCACGTCTGGATCGTCCACCGCCCCGGCAGCCTCACGCCGCAGGAGGCCGGCGCCGACGCCGACCCGCCGCTGGCGGAGTGCTGCCGGCCCGCGCCTCCGGTGATCGAGTTCAACCAGGAGGGCGACGTCGTCCAGGCCTGGGGCGGCCCCGGCGACGGGTACGAGTGGCCCGACTCCGAGCACGGCATCTTCATCGATCACCTCGACAACGTCTGGCTCGGCGGGAGCGGGGGCGAGGACGCGCACATCCTGAAGTTCACCCGCAGCGGCGAGTTCCTGCTGCAGATCGGGGCCCACGGCGAGGGCCGGGGGAGCAACGACACCGCCAACTTCGGCCAGCCGGCCGAAATCGACGTCGACCCCGAGACCAACGAGGTGTACATCGCCGACGGCTACGGCAACCGGCGCGTTGCCGTGTTCGACGGCGACACCGGCGAGTACCGGCGCCACTGGGGGGCCTACGGCAACCCGCCGACCGACGACGCGTACTCCTACGATCCGGATGCGCCGCTGTCGCAGCAGTTCGGGCGGCCGGTCCACTGCGCGACGCTCGCGGCCGACGGGCTGATCTACGTCTGCGACCGCGTCAACGACCGCATCCAGGTGTTCGACCGGGAGGGGACGTACGTCGACGAGGTGGTCATCGCCCCGCGGACGCTCGGCTTCGGCTCGGCTTTCGACATCGACTTCTCGCCGGACGCCGGCCAGGAGTTCCTCTACAACATCGACGGCATGAACCAGAAGGTCTGGATCGTGCGCCGATCGGACCTCTCGATCGCCGGCTCGTTCGGCTTCGGCGGGCACATGGCGGGCGGGTTCACGGCCGCCCACAGCCTCGCCGTCGACTCGCAGGGCAACATCTACGTCGGCGAGACGCTGGAGGGAAAGCGGGTGCAGCGCTTCGTCCGGGGGATGTAACCAGGCGGTCGCTGACGGACCGGGGCCCCGCCGCCGCTCTGAACCGCGCCGGTGATTCCGCGCCGCAGCGGTGCAGGAGAGGCGAGCGAAGTGGAGATCGAAACTCTGATGCAAGCGGGGAACCTGCTGTTGACGATGGGAGTCGCCTACGGTGTCTTTCGGCTCAACAGCAAGTTCGATACGCTCAGGGCCGCGTCGACGAGCTGAGCGGCGGACACCGGGATCTGGTGTCGGCGCTCGTGCCGGCGGCGTTCGCTGGCGAGCGCCGTACGCAGCGCGGAGCGTCGCCTTCATCCTGACGGCCCGCGAGGTGGTGGGCCGGCACGGCGACCCCGCGACGTGCCGGCGCTGAGCGGGACCGTCCCCCCGCCGTCCGCGCCCTGTACGCGTACAATATTCCGGTGCGCCCGCGGGGCGCGTCGCCGGCCGGATTGCGCCGGCCGCTTGAAACCTGGGAGATCTCGAGCATGAAGTTCCTTGTCGCCGCGGCGGCCCTGCTGATGACGATGGCAGTGGTCGCCGCACCGCTCAACGCACAGTCCACCGACTTCGAACCGCCGCGCCTCTCGAACGGCAACCCCGACCTGAACGGCATCTGGCAGGCAATCGGGTCGGCGCACTACGACATCGAGCCGCACATCGCCCGCCATGCGATGGCGCTGCGCGAGGGTCCGCAGGGGCCGCTCCCGGCCGCCGAGGTCGTGCATCTCGGCGCCGTCGGCGCGGTACCCGGGAACATGGGCATCATCGTCGGCGGGGGCCGGATCCCGTACACCCCGGAAGCGCGGGCGATCAAGGAAGAGAACCACGCCAACTGGCTCGATCGCGACCCGGAGATCAAGTGCTACATGCCGGGCGTGCCGCGCGCGACCTACATGCCGTTCCCGTTCCAGATTTTCCAGAACGAGGACAACGTCTTCATCGCCTACGAGTTCGCGGGCGCCGTCCGCGACATCTACCTGGATGATGTCGGCCCCGCCGAGACCGACTCGTGGATGGGCCAGTCGGTCGGCCGCTGGGACGGAGACACGCTCGTCGTCGAGGTCACGGGGCAGAACGACCAGACCTGGTTCGACCGGGCCGGCAGCCACCACTCGAACCAGCTCCAGGTGACGGAGCGCTACACGCTCATCTCGCCCGACCACATCCGGTACGAAGCGACGATGGAAGATCCGGCGGTCTTCACCGAGCCGTGGACGATCCGCCTGCCGCTCTACCGGCGCCTCGACGAGGGGGCCCGGATCATGGACTTCAAGTGCGTCGAGTTCGTGGAAGAGCTCATCTTCGGGCACCTGCGGCGGAATCCGCTGGAGCGGTGACGCCGGGCCCGACCTGTTGCGCCCGACCTGTTGCAGACGATGAGCCGGAGGGATTCCGTCATGGCCAGTCGAAACCAATCGTCCGTCGCCCGCGTGCTGGGGGTGGCCCTCGTCACCGCCGCCCTGGCCGCCACCGCTGCCGCCCAGGACATCCCGCGGACGGCCAGCGGCCGTCCCGACCTGTCGGGCACCTACGACACCGCAACCCTGACGCCGCTCCAGCGGCCGGCGGAGCTCGGAGATCGCCTGTCGCTCACCGAGGAAGAGGCGGCGGCCATCGCCGAGAACGAGCCGGTGGCCCTCGCGGCCGTGTTCGGCATTCCGCCCTACCGGAACATCGAGAGCGCCCCGCCGTCGGAGGCGCCGCCGGTGGGCGGCGACGGCTCCACGGGCGCGGCGGGGGCCGTCGGCGGCTACAACACGTTCTGGATGGATCGCGGGACGTCCGCGTTCCGGATCGACGGCGAGTGGCGGACGTCCATCATCGTCGATCCCCCGAACGGCCGGCAGCCGCCGCTGACGGAGGAGGCCCAGGCCCGGCGCGCGGAGGCGGCGGGCTTCTTCCGGCCGAACACGGGCACCGCGTGGTGGCTCGTCGAGGGCGGCCTCGACGCCCCCGGACCCTACGACGACCCCGAGATCCGGCCGCTCGCGGAGCGCTGCCTCCTCGGCTTCGGGTCGACCTCGGGACCGCCGATGCTTCCGGTGCTCTACAACAACCTGAAGCGCATCGTGCAGACCGAC
>JAPOWL010000390.1 GCA_026707615.1 Acidobacteriota bacterium
CGGTCTCGGCGGCGGCATCGCCATCGTCGGCGTGCCGCTGATGGCCATGGTCGTCAGCCCGGTGCAGGCCGCGGCCATCCTGCTCCCCCTTCTGATGGTCATGGACGCGCTGGCGATGCGCGTCTACTGGCGGCAGTGGGACGTCCCCAACCTGCGGATCCTGCTGCCCGCGGCGCTGGGCGGGACGGTGGTCGGCTTCCTGACCGCGCGGGTGGTCTCGGCGGACGGCCTGCGCCTGCTCGTGGCCGCCGTTGCGCTGACGTACGCGGCCCGGTACTTCTGGCGGGGGCTCGGCGCCGCGCCGAGCGGCCCGCCGCGCCGCGCCCTCGGCTGGTTCTGGGGTCTGCTGGCCGGATTCACGAGCTTCTCCATCCACGCCGGCGGCCCGCCGCTGCACGCCTTCCTGCTGCCGCAGCGGATGCACCGGTCCATCTTCCAGGCCACCGGCATCTGCTTCTTCTTCGTGGTCAACTGGTCGAAGGTGCTGCCCTACGCCTGGCTCGGCCAGTGGACGGCGGACAACCTGGCCACCTCGCTCCTGCTGCTGCCGCTCGCGCCCGTCGGAGTCGCGCTCGGCCGCTACCTGCACGTTCGCGTCGACGACGAGCTGTTCTACCGGGTGGTGTACGCGGGGCTGCTCGTCATCGGCGTCAAGCTGCTCTACGACGTCTCTCTCGCTGCCTGACCCGGAGCGCCCCCATGCCCTACGTCTATCTCGCTCTCGCCATCGCCGCCGAAGTCACCGGCACCACTGCGCTCGCATCGACCCAGGGGTTCACGCGGCCCCTGCCGAGCACGATCGTGGTTGTCGGTTACGGAGCGGCGTTCTACTTCCTCTCCCTGTGCCTGCGGCACATGAGCGTCGGCATCGCCTATGCCATCTGGGCGGGAGCGGGGATCGTCCTGATCGCGATTCTCGGACTGCTGGTCCACGGCCAGCGGCTGGATGCGCCCGCCGTGATCGGGCTGGGGCTCATCGTCGCCGGCGTCGTCGTGATCAACGCCTGGTCGGGCATGCAGTTGCGCTGACCGAGTGCTGCCACTGCCGGGCGCGCCGCCGCGGGCGATCTCGTCGGGCGGGTGGCGCCCCCGGCCGTCCTTGGCGCCGGACGAGGCCCGCCGGGCCCGACTCCGGGAGCTCGTCGGGCGGATGGCACAGGCCCGCCGCCGTCCTGGCGCCGGTCGATGCGCCGATTACGGCAGCGCCGCCAACGTCGACGCGGCCTGGGCGGCCTCCGGCGAGTCCGGATCCCGCGTCACCACCTGCTGGAAGTACTCTTTCGCCGCATCGAGGTCTCCCCGATTGAGGGAGACCATGCCGAGCTTGAGCAGCGGCTTGCCCCAGCGCGGGTCGACGGACGACGACTCCCGATAGAGCTCCGCGGCGCGGTCGAGATCGCCGCTCGCGAACGCCACCTCCCCGAGATTGAACAGGTCCTCGCGGGACGCGCCGCCCCCGGTGGCTGCGCTCTCGAGCTCCGCCGCCGCATCCAGGTCGCCCATGGCGAGGCGCGTCCGCGCAACCTCGGCTCTGGCCCCTTCGTGGTCCGGTTCGACGGTCAGCAGGCCTTCGTAGGCAGCCAGGGCCGCCTCGTAGTCGCCCTTCGCGCGATGGGTATTGCCGATGGACACCAGCAGATCCGAGAACGCCGGAAGCTCGTCGAGAAGCGCCCGGTATCCCGCCAGCGCGGCGTCCCATCGCTGCTCGTTGAACGCCCGATCGGCCGCGTCCAGATCGCGCTCGAGAGCGGCGGCGTCCCGTCCCGCCAGCGCCTCCGTGCCAATCGCCATCTCGAGTCTGGATGGAATGCGCTTGAGTCGGACGGTCACCACCTGACCGACGGACTGCATCACGGGAGCCGTCGAGGTCGTCGGCGCGTACCCCTCCGCCGAGGCGATTACCGTCCACGTACCGCTCGTGAGGCCGACGACGGCGAATCGTCCGTCCTCGCCCGTCGTCGCTTCGAACGCGCGGGCCGCGCCCGGGTTCTCGGCCCGGACCAGGGCGCCGGGGATGGGGGAGTCGTCGTCGTCGTCGAGCACGGCGCCGATGATTCGGCCCTGGCCCTGGCCCTCTGCGGCCGGGACGGACACGAGGACGTACGCCATCACGAAGACGATCGGAATCCAGTGACGACGGCTCATGGTCCTTCTCCCTGAGCATGGAACGGGCTGCGGCCGTGCGCGCCCGAAGCGACGGTCACGGGCCCCGCTCCGTGTCCAGCTCGTTGATTACACGGGTGACGCCGAACGTGCGCCGGACCACCTGCTCCAGGACGTTGCGTTCCACGCGATCGCGCACGAACCCGGTCAGGGTCACGGTTCCCCGGCGGACGATGACGTGGAACGGCGGCAGGCGCAGCCTGGCGTAGCGATGGAAGAAGTCGTTGTCGAAGATGCGGGAGGCCAGGACGAGCCGCAGGCGGGCGTCTCCCGCTCCCGGCGGAAGCGTCTCGATGGTCGACCGAATGTCCTGCACGCCGGGGATGCGCGCAACGCGATCGACGATCTCGCCGGCCTTCCCGCGTTCCGGCGTCACGTCGCCGGCGAGCACCACCACACCGTCCCGGACGCCGCCGTGCACGTAGTCGAACATCGTGTAGAACGGATAGTTGACGATGCTGGCCGCCACGGCCTGCGCCAGCCGCCGTTCGTCCTCGACGCGCGGAATCACCAGCTCGCTGGCCACGCGCTCGATCCCCTCGACGCGCAGCGAGCGCTCGATCGCCGCCGACTTCGCCCGGAGCGTCGGTACCCGGCCGCTGAGAGTGGCCTCGCCCTCGGCGACGGTGACCTCCACGGCCCGGAGATCGTCGACCCCGTGGACGGCCGAGCGCACCGAGCGCGCCAGGGCGTCGTCCGACGGGTTCTGGGCGCCAACCGCCACGGAGGCCAGGACGGGCATCAATCCCAGGCCCAGCACCACGGGCAATGGCCATCGCGTGCGTGACGTCAACGTGTGCCTCCGACCGCGGAGACCGGCCCGCGCGCTCGCGAGGGCCGTCGCTCACGCGGCGCCGCTCGAACTACAGCCGCAACTCGCCGCGCACCGTCATGTCGGAGAGCCTGAAGGTCCGCTTGATCGACGTGGAGCCGAGCTCGGTCGCGAACTCGACCTCCCGATCCTGCAGGGTGATGGCGGGCTCCCGCTCGAAGTGGTACTCGAGCCCGAGAAGTGCGCCCTGGTAGAACAGGCGGATGTCGACCGGCAGCCGATCCGTCGTACGACGGGTGGCGAGCGTGGTCGCCCGCTGCACCTCTCCGAGGCTGGAGAACTCCTCGCCCAGCTCCGCGGGCACGACGATGGTGATGCGATAGACCGGCTCCTCGACGGCCAACGCGGGCGGACCCGAGCGCTCCGCGTCCCCGGCGGTCAGCCGCGCCATGGCCTGGCGAATCGGAAGCGCGCTGGACCACACCACCGGCACGCGCAACCGTCGCGGGGGCGGCATGAAGGTTCCCCCGCCGATGTTCCCGGCCCCCGCGCCCGCGACGCCGCCGCCGCCGGCCCCGACGCCGCCCCGGGAGCCAGCCCCGGCGCCCACGACGCCCCCTCCGAGCCCGCCCACCCGACCGGCGAGACCGACGTCGGTCAGGTGCACGCTGACGCTCCGGGCCCACGGGGAATCGGACAGCAACCGGTCGATCTCCGGGCCGGTCCATTCCGAGGAGCCCTTCGCATCCCAGAAATCGGCCCCGATCAGCAGGTCCGCGGGCGTGCAGCAGATCGCGAGACTCCAGGCGACGGCGCGCATCACGCTCCTGATTCCCGGCATCCTTCGCTGCATGAGGCTACTCCATTCGAGCCGGGGCGACGCCTCCGGCGGACATCGCGGGGCCCTCGTAGCCGACGCGCGAACCGCTCCACGCGAACGGGGCAAGCATGCACGGGCATGCTCACGGGGCGCCGGCGACCACGGGTCGACCGGCGCGGTACAACCGCACCCGGGCCGCGATGCCCTCCACGAGGTGGGGCGCGGACTCCGCGGCCAGCGCCTCCGCCGCCTCGGCGGTACGTGCCGCCTCCTCGAACCGCTCGTCTGCCGCGTAGGCGGCCGCGAGGGCGTCCAGGACCGCGACGTCCTGCCGCTCGCTCAGCTCGGCCGCCCGCACGGCGAGCTCGAGCGCCGCGCCGGGGTCGCGGACCTCGGGATGGCCGCTGGTCGCATGGAGCCACGCGAGCGCACCGAGCGCCGTCGGCCAGTCCGGTCGTACCCGGAGAACCTCGCGGAACGCCGCAACCGCACCGGGCTGGTCGCCCGTCGCCGTCCGCGCGTGCGCCAGGTTGTAGTGCGCTCCGGCGTTGTCGGGATCGAGGGTCAGCGCCTGCTCCATCGACGCGAGCGCCTCGCGGGGGCTCCCGGCCTGCATCAGTGCCAGCCCGAGGTTGTTGTGCGCCTCGGCGTCGCCGGGCTGAAGCAGGACGCCGCGACGCAGGAGCGTCACGGCTTCGCCCGTGCGCCCGACCTGCAGCAGCGCGTACCCCAGCTTGTTGTGGCCCGCCGCATGGTCCGGGGCGGTCGCGATCAGCTCGCGATAGCCGGCGATCGCCTCCTGGATGCGGCCGTGCGCCAGCAGCGTGTCGGCGCGGGCCAGGGTGACCGGCGTGCCGGTGAGGTACTGCATCGCCACGAACACCACGGCCCAGACCGACACGTAGGCCAGATTGCGGCGGCGCGGTGCGAGCCGGGAGCCCAGGCGAGCGGGATCGAAGCGTCGCAGCATGCCGGACCCGGTCGCCCGGTCGATCGTCTGGATCAGCAGGTTCAGCACCGGGACGGCGAGCAGCTTGTCGTAGAACGTGGGCGCCCCGGCCGCGCCGAGCAGTGCGAACAGGCCGAAGACGCTGGTGCCGTACAACACCCCGAACGTCAGCCGACCCATCTCGGTGCGCGGCGACGTGGAGGGATCGGTGAACAGCAGGTGCATGCCGAGGAATACGGCGATCGGTATCGCCGCTTCGACGAAGAAGTGCGAACCGGTCGCGCCCAGGTAGGCGAGGCTCAGCCCGTACGTGGTGGTCACGGCGGCCAGCGTCATCGTGGCCACCCCGAACAGGAGCTGCACCGGCAGCGCGGCCAGGAACACGACGAGATAGATGTGCGGGGGGAACAGCTGCGTGGTCGCAATCTCGACGCCGTACGTGATGTCCGTGGTCCCCGTCGCCAGCAGGACCAGCGACACGATGCTCAGGGGGAACGACGACGGGTTGAAGATGTGGGTGCGCCGGCCGTCCTTGTTCCAGCGGATCAGCTCCTTGGCGCAGTAGCCCAGCGCCACCAGGACGAACTGCAGATGGAACCACTCGGGCCGGAACCAGAGGAAGAGGTTGATGCTGAAGACGATCGGAACCGGGCCGAAGCCGAGCGTGTGCCGGTCGCGTCGGGACCACGCGAGGAGCGCCTCGAGCGCGTAGGCGAACAGCAGTTGGGCTCCGATCAGGTACGCGAAGTCGTACACCTCGCGCCAGTACCACCCCCAAGCATCGACAGCAGCGATGCGGTCCTGCACGGCTCGTGGTCGAACCCGGCCTAC
>JAPOWL010000312.1 GCA_026707615.1 Acidobacteriota bacterium
AGCGCCTCGGCGCCAATCTATATCTCGGCGTGCCCCGGATCCACAAAAGAATCATCCCGTTCTTCTTCCCGGGCGTCGTGGCCGTCTGGCTCTTCCTCCGGGACCGGGGCAACCACTCGCTGCGCGGCTGGCTCATCCTCGGCACCGTGGCGGCGACGGCGGTGGGCACCGCCGTCTACATGCCGTACACCTGGTCCGGGGGCGGCGGACCGGCCGGCAATCGCTACTTCCTGAGCATCTACCCGGCGCTGCTCTTCCTCACGCCGCGCCTCGCCTCGTTCCGGCCCGTGGCGGCGGCGTGGATCGGGGGCGGGCTCTTCACGGCGCACGTCGTGCTGAACCCGTTCGTCGCGGCCAAGCAGCCCTACCTGAACGTCGAGGCCGGACTGCTGCGCGCGCTCCCGGTCGAGCTGACGATGGTCAACGACCTGCCGATCAACCTCGACGCGCCGCGCGCGCGCGTCGAGTACGGCGAGCCGGCGCTGCTCCTGTACTACCTGGACCACAACGCCTACCGGCCGGAGCCGCCGGGCATCTGGATCGCGGCGGAGCGGCGGGCGGACCTCGTCGTGCGCAGCGGGCCCCCGATCGCGGAGGCGACGGTCACGCTCCTGTCCCGGGTCGCCAACACGGTCGAGGTGAGCCTGGGGGGATCGACGGAGCGCGTGGAGCTCGCCCCGGGCGTCCCCCGCGACGTCGTCCTGCGGCCGCGGGGCGTCTACGCGCGGCGCAGCTGGGCCTATCTGCTCTCCGTCAGGACGGAGACGGGGTTCGTTCCGCGCCTGGTCGAGCCGGGTTCCCGCGACAGCCGCTATCTCGGGGTGGCGGTGCGGATGAACCCCCGCTTCGGGGGGAGCGGCCCGTCGCTGCACGGCTGGTGAGCGTCCCGCGTGGCGGGGCGCGGGCGCATGGTGTAGAATGGCCGCCCGCCCGCGTATGCCCTACCAGAGCACGCTCGAAGCGCGGCTGGCTCGCAAGGCCACGCGCGCCATCAAGACGTTCGACCTCATCGAGGACGGCGACCGCGTGATGGTCGGCCTGTCCGGCGGCAAGGACAGCTGGGCGCTGATGAGCCTGCTCGACGCGCTGCGGCGCCGCGCGCCCGTCCGATTCTCGCGCGTCGCCGTGGACGTCGCCTCGAGCTACACGGACTACCGGCACGACGTCATCTCTCGGACCTGCGAGGCCCGGAACTGGGAGTACCGCATCGAGCACACGTCGATCGGCGACATCATGGACGACGTGCTCGACGCCGATGCCACTCCGTGCTCCCTCTGCGCACGGCTGCGCCGGGGCGTGCTGTACCGCTTGGCGTCCGAGGTCGGGGCCACCAAGATCGCCCTCGGGCATCACGCGGACGACTTCGTCGAGACCCTGCTGCTCAACCTGTTCTTCGCGGGGTCGCTGAAGGCGATGCCGGCGCGCCTGCTGTCCGACGACCGGCGACACGTCGTCGTCCGGCCGCTCGTCTACGTGTCGGAGGACGAGGCGCGCGCCTACACGCGGGAGCGCGGGCTGGAGGTCATCGGTTGCTGCTGCCCGGTCTGCGGCGACCTGAGCCTGAAGCGGCAGCGCATCAAGCGCTGGCTGCTCGACCTCGAGCGCGAGCACCCGGGCATCAAGCAGTCGATGCTGCGCGCGTTGGGCAACGTGGCTCCTCGCCACCTGCTCGACACGCGGCTGAACCCGACCGCCGAGCTCCGAGCCGAAGTCGGCGGGGCTGTCCCGACGCGGGCCGGGATGGCCGCGCTCTGACCGCGGACCCGGCTTCCGTCCCGTGTTCCGATCTCGATGCGAGCCGTCATCCAGCGCGTCCGGTCCGCGTCGGTCACGGTCGACGGAGTCGTCGTCGGCCGCATCGCGCGCGGCGTCGTGGTGCTCGTCGGCATCGGACAGGGCGACGGGGCGGACGATGTCGCCTACGTCGCGCGCAAGATCCGCGGGCTGCGGCTGTTCGAGGACGAGGAGGGGCGCCTGAACCGCTCCCTCACGGAGGTCGGCGGGGCCGCGCTCGTCGTGTCGCAGTTCACGCTCTACGGCGACTGCCGGCGCGGCCGCCGCCCGTCGTTCGATGCCGCGGCGCCCCCGCCGGCCGCGCGCGCGGTGTACGAGGCGCTGGTCGGCGCCCTGCAGGACGGCGGGACGCACGTGGCGACCGGGGTTTTCCAGGCCATGATGGACGTGAGCCTCGTCAACGACGGTCCGGTCACGGTGCTGCTCGACAGCCGGCGGGAGTTCTAGTCTAGGGGACGACCGCCGCCCGGCGCGATGGTTGCATGGGCGGACAGCGCACGGCGGAGCCGTCGATGACGGCGGGGCAGCTCACGACCCTGGCCGTCGCCGGGGAGTCGCTGCTGGCGGTGGGGGCGGCGGCGTGGATCCGCGGGCGGGCCCTCCCGGCGGCGTGGGCGGAAGGCTCCCGGGTCCTCGCGGTGCTCGTCGGGCTGGCCGCCGCGGCCGTGCTCGTGGCGGTGAACCTCGCACTCCTGTGCCGCGCGCCGGACGTCCGGGGCGTCCGGTCCGTCCGGCGCCTCTACCGGGACACCCTGCGGCCGCTGTTCGCCACGGTCCGGCTTCGTGACGTCGTGGTCATCAGCGTCGCGGCCGGCGTCGGGGAGGAGCTGCTGTTCCGGGGGGCGCTCCAGGCGGAGACGGGTCTGGCGACGGCGAGCGTCGTGTTCGGGCTCCTCCACATCGGAGGACGGGACACCGTGGTGTTCGGCGCCTGGGTGATGGTGATGGGGGCCGGTCTCGGATGGCTCGCCGAGGTCACCGGCGGGCTGCTGGCGCCGATCGTGGCGCACGGCGTCTACGACGCGGTGGCGATCGCCTACTGCCGCTGGGGGCCGGTGTGCCGCGCCGTGCGGCGTCTCGACGCACCCGATCGCCGGGACGCGGCAGCCGGCCCGGGGCCGGCGGCCAGGGAGTCCGCGCCGGCGGTCAGGCGCCGTCCGCGGGGCCGGGATGACCCCGGCGGCAGGAGCGAGAGGTAGCGAGCGGATGCGAGCGCGAGAGATCGCGGGCGCCCTGGCGGCGACGGCGTTGCTGTCGGTGTCCGGCCCGGCCGCCGCGCAGCAGCGCCCCCTGGTCACCGAGGACCCCGAGACGGTCGGCGAGGGACTGGTCCTCGTCGAGGCGGGCGTGGACCACGATCGCGATCGGCGCTACGTCGTCTCGGGGCTGGGGGGGCACCTCACCAGCTTCCCGAGGCTGGGGATCAGCGTGGGCCTGAGCCCGATCGCGGAGTTCCAGCTCGACGGGATGTCCATCAACCGCCTGCAGATCACGCGCCGGGTGCCCGCGCCGCTGTCGGGGATGCTCCAGGTGAACGGCGATCGGGCGGAGAGCTTCGAGGATCTGGTCATCGGCATGAAGGTGCGCCTCGTCGGCGAGCGGACGGTGGTGCCGGGGTTGGGGTTCCGATTCGCGACGAAGCTGCCCAACGCCGGTAACGAAGACGGCCTCGGGCTCGATACGACGGACTTCTTCGGCTCCGTCCTGGCCGGGAAGACGATCCGCTCGACCCGCTTCGTGTTCAACCTCGGTCTGGCCATACTGAGCGACCCGACCCGCGGAGATCGGCAGAACACCACGCCGACGTACGGATTCTCCGTCGCCCACGCCATAGCGCGCGGGGTCGAGATCGTGGGCGAGATGGCCGGCCGCACCAACGTGCGGCGCGGCGCGGCGCCGCCGGGTACGGAGAGCGCCGGCGCGGCGCGGCTGGGCGGGCGCATCACGCGCGGGCCGGTGAGGCTCGACGCCGCGCTGCTCTACGGACTCACGCCCAACGAGGGGTCGGTCGGCGCCACGGTGGGCCTGACCTGGGTCTTTCGGGCGTTCACGCTGCAATGAGCGGCCCCCACGAGATCGCCTTCGTCAAGGCGCAGGCCTACGGCAACGACTTCCTCTTCGTCGAGGCGGAGGCGGTCGAGGGCGCCGACCCCGCCGCCCTGGCCCGCGCGGCCTGCCATCGGACGCGCGGCGTCGGCGCCGACGGGCTGATCCGCTACCGGAGGACCCCGGAGGGGGCCGCGATGACCCTGGTCAACGCCGACGGGAGCCCGGCCGAGGTCTCGGGCAACGGCGTGCGTTGCCTGGGAGCGATGCTGGCGGCGGGCCGAGACGTCACCACGGGACGGGACGAAGAGTCGGCAACGCCGGGTGCCGAGTTCGCCGTCGCCACCGACGCGGGGGTCAGGCGGCTGGTGCTGCTCGCCAGCGAGCCTCCGCGCTACACGTTCCGCGGCGCCATGGGCGCACCGCGAGACCTGCGGCGGCGGACGCTCGACGTCGACGGCGAGCAGGTCGCGGCCGTCGTGCTGTCGGTGGGCAACCCGCAATGCGTCGTGCTGACGACGGCGCTCGACGAGGCGCGCTTCCGCCGGCTGGGGCCGCGGCTGGCGAAGCACCGGGAGTTTCCCGCGGGGACCAACGTCGCGTTCGTGGAGGTTCAGCGGGCCGACCGCGTGCGAGTCCTCATCTGGGAGCGAGGCGTGGGGCCGACGGAGGCCTCGGGCACCGGGGCCTGTGGCGCGGCGGTCGCGGCGGCGGCGTTCGGCGGCGCGGCCCGCCGGCTCGACGTGGTGGCCCCCGGCGGCATCCAGCGGGTCGAGTGGACGGACGAAGGGATCTGGCTGACCGGCTGGGCCGAGATCACGGCTCGCGGCCGCTGGGCGCGGCGGCCCGAGGCCGACTGAAGCATCCGCGTACGGCGGCGGCGGGCCACGTCGCAGCTTCTCCGCGGTGCGGACCGGGATCGGGCGCCGTTCCGTTGTAGTACGATCCGGGCCGGGCGGCACGAGGCTTGAATGCCTTGGCCGGCATGAAGTGGCTGGCCCCGCACGACAGGCCTCGCGAGAAGCTCGGCCGGCTGGGCGCCGCCGCGCTCGGCGACAACGAGTTGCTCGCTACCGTTCTCGGTCACGGGTTCCAGCACGAGAACGCCCTGGACCTGGCGAACCGCGTTCTGGGGCTTGCGGGCGGGCTGCACGGCCTGACCCGCGTGCTCGACGGGCACCTCCGGGCGGTGACGGGCATCGGGCCGGCGACGGCGGCGCGGATTCTCGCGGCCATCGAGCTCGGGCGGCGGACGCTTCGCGTGCCGGAGGAACGCGCGTTGCTCGACTGCCCGCAGCAGGTTGCGGCCTACCTGCTGCCCCGCTACGGGGCGCGGGCGGTCGAGCAGTTCGGCGTCGTGCTCCTCGACACCCGGCACCGGTTGGTGCGCGTGGCGGTGCTGTCGGTGGGCACGCTCGATGCCAGTCTCGTGCACCCGCGAGAGGTGTTCCAGACGGCGGCCGCCGGCGGGGCCGCCGCCATCGTCGTCTTTCACAACCATCCGTCGGGCGATCCGGCGCCCAGTCCGGATGACATCGCGCTGACCGCGCGGCTGGTCGAGGCCGGGGGCATCATGGGGATTGAGGTGCTGGACCATCTGGTCCTCGCCGACGCCAGCTACTACAGCTTCAAGGAGGCCGGGCGCTTGTAGACGGCCGGCG
>JAPOWL010000365.1 GCA_026707615.1 Acidobacteriota bacterium
TGGTGGGTGCCGACCGGCAACGGCGACCGCTACCGCAACCACCCGCTGCTGCGCGATCTCGACCTGCCGCCCCTGGGCGGCGACAACGCCATCAACGGGCCGCTGCTGACGAAGACGCTGCTCATCTACTGCCTGACCGCCGGCGGGTCCGACGGCGGGCCGCGGATGGTCGCCTACGACAAGGCGAACGGAGCAGAGCTGGCGTCGGTGGACCTGCCGTCCGGCGCCATCGGGACGCCGATGACGTACCTCGTCGACGGCCGGCAGTACATCGCTCTCACCGTCGGCGGCCCGCGCCTCGTCGCCTTCGCCCTGCCGGACCGGGAGGCGGCGCCGTAGCGCCGCCACGGGGCCGTGTCGTCGAGCGGACCTACTGCCCTTCGGCTTCCTGCGCCCGCGCCCCGCGCAGGATGTTCAACAGGCCGTAGTTCCCCTCGTGGCAGGCGTACTCGAACATCGGCTCGTCGTTGCGCCGCATCGGCACCGCCACGGTGAACGGCCGCGTGAAGATGGTCGGGTCGTCCACGGTGTACGCCGGCGTTCCTTTCGTCTGGCGGGCGTAGCGCCGCGGTTTCCACAGAAACGTCTCTATGAGAACCCGCGACAACAAATCTGTCGCAGCTCATCGCCCGCAACATTGTCGATCCCCGCGTTCCGGTCGCCGTTCTTCCCTTCGGGCCCCGCTCCGCACGCTGCAGGTTCCGCGGTTGGGGAGCGTGTCTCGTGGTCGGCGGACGTGCTGAGGCGCACGGGATTGTAGCCGCAGCATAGAGATTCGACACTATTGTCATCCCCAAGCCGGCCGCGCGGACCGCGTGAAGGCCGGCCGGAGGGATGCCCCCGTCGCCAAGAATGTCGCCAGGCCGCGGGGTTTGGCGGCGAAGCCCGCACACCGCGCTGCCCCGTGACGAGCCTTGGCACGACCCTTGCTTGTGTAATGCGGCTTTGCGCGACCGGGCGCGTTCACGACTCGGCGCGAATCGTCACCGCACAACTCGCTGGCGAGGGAGGAGATCGGTCAGGTGCTCAGTTACAGACGACGGAATCACCACGCGACCGGGCGCACGAGCCGTGTTGCGTTGCTGGCGGCCCTTGCGGTCTGGGCAGGCCTCGCCGGAACGACGTTCGCCCAGGACGAGGAGGAATCCGACCCGCCGCCGGTGTCGTTCGGCGCCGGCCTGCAGACCAGCTTCCTGCACCGCGAGACGGACGACGCGGACGCGACGGACCATTTCCGGGTCAACAGCCTGCGCCTGTACGTGAACGGGGCGGCCACCAGCAACATCAAGTTCATGGTGAACACCGACATCGACTACGGGGGCTCGCTGGGCGCCCCGAGCGACGGGCAGAGGACCGACTTCCAGATCCTCGACGCCGTCGCGCAGTTCGAGATGTCGGACCAGTTCAACGTCTGGGTGGGGCGCTTCCTGCCTCCGAGCGACCGTGCCAACCTGTACGGACCGTTCTACTCGCACCACTGGGCGGTCTACTCCGACGGCATCCAGGACGGCTACCCGTTCATCTTCCAGGGGCGCGCGAACGGCGCCGCCTACTGGGGCCAGTTCGACAAGGTGAAGGTATCGGTGGGCGCCTTCGACGGCATGTCCCTCACCGGCGCCCCCTCCCTGCTCGGGGCCGGCCGCGTGCAGGTGGACTTCTGGGACCCCGAGCCGGGCTACTACCTGAACGGCACCTTCTACGGCGAGCGCAACATTCTCGCCGTCGGCGTCGCCGGGCAGTCGCAGGCCGACAACGGGTCCGCCTACTCGGCCGACTTCCTCATGGAGCGCAAGGTCGGCGACGGCGGGGCGGTGTCGGTCGAGGCGGAGTGGGCGCGCTACGACCGCCTCGGCGGCTACGACCCGCGCTATCTGACGAGCGACGGCGGCTACTTCCTGGCCGCCTACCTTTTCCCCAACTCGGTCGGCCCCGGCCGGTTCGAGGTGCTCGGCAAGTACGCCCGAGCACACTTCCGCAAGGGCGCGACGCCGGACTACGACCAGCGGACGACGGAGTTCAACCTCAACTACCTCATCCGGCAGTTCGACGCGCGCGTGATGATCTTCGTCAAGGACACCGCCTACACCGCGGTCCAGACGGACGACTTCCAGATCGGAGTGGCCTTGCAGGTCCAGATGTAGCTTCCCCTTACAAAAGCAGGAGTCAGGTGCAATGAAACTGAGATACGCAGCTCTCGTCATCGGCATCGCCGCCCTCGCCGGGTGCGGAGGCTCGGGCGGCGACGCCGCGGCCGCCGACCCGGGCCCGGAGGGCGATCCCATCAAGGTCGGCGTCCTCCATTCGCTGTCGGGGACGATGGCCATCAGCGAGACGACCCTGAAGGACACGGTCCTGATGATGGTCGAGGAGCAGAACGCGAAGGGCGGCCTCCTCGGCCGGCCCCTCGAGGCGGTCGTCGTCGATCCCGCCTCCGACTGGCCGCTCTTCGCGGAGCGGGCGCGCGAGCTGCTCGAGTCCGAGCAGGTCGACGTGGTGTTCGGCTGCTGGACGTCGGTGTCGCGCAAGTCCGTGCTTCCGGTGTTCGAGGAGAACAATGGCCTCCTCTTCTACCCCGTGCAGTACGAAGGCGAGGAGTCGTCGCGCAACGTCATCTATACGGGCGCCGCCCCCAACCAGCAGGCGATTCCGGCCATCGACTACCTGATGAACGAGGTGGGCATCGAGCGCTGGGTGCTCGAGGGCACGGACTACGTCTATCCGCGCACGACCAACCGCATCCTCGAGGCGTACCTCCGGCAGAAGGGCGTGGCGGAGGCCGATATCTCCATCAACTACACCCCCTTCGGACACTCCGACTGGCAGACGCGCGTGGCCGCCATCCGGCGCTTCGGCTCCGCCGGCAAGCCGACCGCGGTAGTGTCGACGATAAACGGGGACGCCAACGTGCCGTTCTACCTCGAGCTGGCCAACCAGGAGGTCTCCGCGGACGACATCCCCGTCGTCGCCTTCTCGGTTGGGGAAGAGGAGCTCTCGGGCCTCGACACGGCGCCCCTCGTCGGGCACCTCGCGGCCTGGAACTACTTCCAGAGCGTCGATTCCCCGGTGAACACCGAGTTCATCGACGAGTGGAAGGCCTTCGTGGGCGATCCCGACCGCACCACGAACGATCCCATGGAGGCGCACTACATCGGCTTCAACCTGTGGGCGCAGGCGGTGGAGAAGGCGGGCACGACGGACGTCGATGCCGTGATCGAGGCCCTGCCCGGCACGGAGACCCCCAACCTCACCGGAGGCGTCGCGCAGGTGCTGCCGAATCACCACATCACCAAGCCGGTCTACATCGGCGAGGTGCAGGCCAACGGGCAGTTCGACGTCGTATGGCAGACGGACGGCACCGTTCCCGGAGACGCCTGGTCGGATTACCTCCCGGGCAGCGAGGACACCGAGGCGGACTGGGTGACGCTGAATTGCGGCAACTACAACACCGAGACGCAGGTGTGCTCCGGGCAGAACTACGAGTAGGCAGGGTGGTGCCGGGCGGGCGGCGGCTCGGAGGGCTGCTGCTCGCCTGGTTCCTTCTCGCCTGCCCGTCACCGACCGTGGCGCAGACCGGCGACGAGTCGTTCCGGTCGCTGGTGGCCGAGCTCGCCGACGCCAACTTCCGCGAGAAGGAGGCTATCGCCGAGCGGATGATCGCGAGCGGCCACCGCGGTGCGCGGGACGTGATCACCGCGCTGCTCGAGGACCGCCTGTTCCAGCGCGGGAGCGACGGCGGCGTCTTCATCGTCGAATCGAACGACGAGCGCCTGGCGGCGTTCCAGTTGCTCGACCCCGCCTCGCTTGCCGGCGTGGACGCGGTCGATCCGGAGCAGCTCGACCGCATCATCACCAACAACCGGCTGCGCCGCTTCCTGCGTACCGCGATCGCGAGGTTCGACCTCTCCAGCCCCGACGCGGACGCGCGCCTGGATGCGGCGCGGGAGCTGCTGCGCGACCTCGACGAGCCCACGCTGGACCTCTTGCGCCGCCGCGCGGCGGTGGAGACCGACGGCGACGTGGCGTACGAGATCGAGACCGCGCTGTCGATCGAGGCGCTCGGCGACGGCGACCCGCAGGTGCGCCTGGCCGCCGTGGAGCGCCTCTCCGGGCGCCTGAACCCCGTCGTCCGCAACCGGCTCGCGGCGCTGGTCGAGACGACGGACGACGGCGGCTTCGCGGAGGCCGACGACGCCGTCCGCGACGCGGCCGTCGATGCGCTCTGGCAGATCGACTCCACGCGCAACGCCTACTCCGTGCTCGAGACGGTCGCCTTCGGCCTCAGCCTGGGGTCGGTGCTGGTGCTGGTCGCCATCGGCCTCGCCATCACCTTCGGCGTGATGGGCGTCATCAACATGGCCCACGGCGAGCTGATGATGCTCGGGGCCTACACGACCTACGTCGTGCAGCTCTGGATGCCCGACCTCATCGGCATCTCCCTCCTGGTAGCGGTGCCGGCCGCCTTCGTCGTGTCGGGCACGGCGGGGGTGCTCATCGAGCGCACGGTCATCCGCTTCCTCTACGGGCGCCCGCTGGAGACGCTGCTCGCCACGTTCGGCGTCAGCCTCGTGCTGCAGCAGCTCGTGCGCTCCGTCTTCTCCGCCAACAACCGCGCCGTGGTGACGCCGGCGTGGATGAGCGGCGCCCTGCAGTTCAACGAGGCGTTCTCGCTCACCTACAACCGGCTCTACACCTTCCTGTTCGCGGTCGTCGTCTTCGCCCTGGTGCTCGCCGTCCTGCGCTACACGCGCCTGGGGCTCGACATCCGCGCGGTGTCGCAGAACCGCACGATGGCCCGCGCCATGGGCGTCCGCACGGAGTGGGTCGACGCGATGACGTTCGGACTCGGGGCGGGGATCGCCGGCGTGGCCGGCGTGGCGCTGACGCAGTTGACGAACGTCGGCCCCAACCTGGGCCAGAGCTACATCGTCGACTCGTTCATGGTCGTGGTCTTCGGCGGGGTCGGCAACCTCTGGGGCACGCTCATCGGCGGAATGTCGCTCGGCATCGTCAACAAGCTGCTCGAGCCGTTCGCCGGCGCGGTGCTCGGCAAGATCCTCGTCCTGATCTTCCTCATCCTCTTCATCCAGCGGAGGCCGCGCGGCCTGTTCCCGCAGACGGGGCGCGCCGCGGAGGGCGGATGATGCGCGCACCGCGCTTCACGGCGCCGATCGCGGACCGGAGCAGCGTGGCGTTCCTCGGCGCCCTGGCGCTGGTGGCGGTGGTGGCGCCGCTTCTCAACCTGGCGGTGCCGGAGTCGTCGCCGCTGCATCTTTCGAGCTACGCCGTGGGCCTCATCGGCAAGTACCTCTGCTACGCGATGCTGGCCCTCGCGGTCGACTTCATCTGGGGCTTCGCCGGCATCCTCAGCCTCGGCCACGCCGCCTTCTTCGCGCTCGGGGGCTACGCCATGGGGATGTACCTCATGCGCCAGATAGGAACGCGGGGCGTCTACGGGCACCCCGTCCTGCCCGACTTCATGGTGTTCCTGAACTGG
>JAPOWL010000133.1 GCA_026707615.1 Acidobacteriota bacterium
CTTCCCGGGCACCCGGCACCTGCGCGCGGTCGAGCGGTTCACGCGGCTCGACGACGACACCATCGACTACCGCTACACGATTCACGACGACGACACCTACACCCGCCCCTTCTCGGTCGAGCTGCCGCTCACGAGTCCGCCGGGCTACGTCATCTACGAGTACGCGTGTCACGAGGGGAACTACTCGATCTACAACGCGCTGGCCGGCGAGCGGGCCCTGGAGGCAGCGACCAGGTAGCCGCGCGCGTCGGAAGCAATCCCCGCACATCGGGAGAAGGAGGGGCGCCGGGCGCGAGAAGCAGCCCGTGCGTCCCGCCGCCGAGCCGCATCAGGCATTGCCGGAAGGAGAGGATCGCGTGATGAGCGAGCAAGAGCCGCAGGAGAGCCGTGCGAACCAGTGGATTTCGTACCGCCCCGAGATCAAGGTCATGGACTGCACGATCCGGGACGGGGGTCTGATGAACGACCACGGCTTCTCCGACGAGACCGTGCAGGCCGTGTACCGCGCCTGCCTCGAGAGCGGCATCGACTACATGGAGATCGGGTACATCAACTCCCGCAAGCAGTTCCCCCCCGGGCAGTTCGGACCGTGGAAGCACTGCGTCGAGAGCGATCTGCGCCGCATCGTCGGCGACAACGACACGGACCTGAAGCTGTCGGCGATGGCCGATGCCGACAAGAGCGACTACCGGGAGGACATCCTGCCGAAGTCGGAGAGCGTGCTGGACATGATCCGGGTGGCCACCTACATCCACCAGATCCCCCTCGCCCTGGACATGATCAAGGACGCCCACGACAAGGGCTACGAGACCAGCCTCAACCTGATGGCGCTGTCGACGGTGCCCGAGCGCGAGCTGAACGAGGCGCTGGCCCTGGTGGCCCGCTCCGAGGCGGACGTCGTCTGCATCGTCGACAGCTTCGGCTCGCTGTACACGGAGCAGATCGACAGCTACATGGAGACGTTCCAGGGCTACGCCGCGCCGGCCGGGAAGGCGGTGGGCATGCACGCCCACAACAATCGGCAACTGGCGTTCGCCAACACCATCCAGGCCACGGTCCGGGGGGCCAACCGGCTGGACGCCAGCATGGCGGGGCTGGGCCGGGGCGCGGGCAACTGCCCGATGGAGCTGCTGCTCAGCTTCCTGCACAACCCCAAGTTCCACCTGCGGCCCGTGCTGCACTGCATTCAGCACCACATCGAGCCCTTGCGCGACGCCCTGAAGTGGGGCTTCGACTACCCGTACATGATGACCGGCGTCCTCAACCAGCACCCCCGGGCGGGCATGGCCTTCAACGAATCGCCGGACCGCGGCGACATCGTGAAGTTCTTCGACTCGCTCGAAGACCCGGACTGATCGGCGGCAGTGCGCCGCGCGGGCGGCCTCTGACAGCCGGCCGCACGCGCGGGCGCTGGCGTGCAGGCGTTCGAGCCGCCGCGCCCTGACAGGCGCGTCCGGAGCCTGCGCGGTCAGGAGTTCGTGCGCCGACGGCTACGGTGCAGCTCCTACCGCTCCGCCGCCCGGGCCTCCTCCGCGCGCGAGCCGGCCAGGATGTTGTACAGGCCGTAGTTGCCCTCGTGGCAGGCGTACTCGAACATCGGCAGGTCGCTCAGCGCCCAGGGCGACGAGCCCGTCCACGGACGCGTCCAGACGTTGGGATCGGTCAGCGTGAACTCGTAGTCGAGGATCCCCGGCGCAACGCGCGTGAACCGCTCCACGACGCTCAGCTCCGGGCTGAGGTCCCAGTTGATGCCGCCCTGCACCCCGGGGCCGGACGAGAACAGGTAGGCCCGCTCGCCGAAGCGCGTGGTCTCCACCACGAGCGTGTCGCCCTCCCAGCGCCCGCGCGAATGCCCGCCGAACTGGGCGATGGCCTCGCTGAACAGCGGACGGCCGTCCAGGTAGATGAAGCGCACGTCGTGGATGTGCTCCTGCAGGATGGCGATGACGTTCTCCGTCTGCACGATGTGGTAGTTGTTGTTGTAGGCGGTCGGCAGCGACGGGACGCCGCGGTACCAGATGCAGCGGTCGCCGTAGTCGAACTGCTCGTGGGAGTCGGCCGGCACCAGTCCTTCCCGGATCGCCTTCAGCCGTTGCCGCGCCGCGGAGTTGACGTGCGCCTCCGCCTCCGGCGTGAGCGCCGGCAGCCGCCCGTTCGGCGGGTCGACGACCAGAGACGTCCGGCGCGTCGGGACGACGGTGGTCCCCCGGTCCAGCCAGAACGCGTTGTAGCCGCCGACGTTGCCGCCCACCGGCAGCAGCTCGGTGCGGACCGCGCTCGGCGCGTTCGCGCGGGCGTTGGCCTCGACCACCCGCTGCTCGATGGCCGCCGCTTCCTCCTCGGTCAGGAACGCCTGGTCGGCCAGCGCTTCCGGCCGCTGGAGCGGCGTCACGGTGGAGCTGTTCCAGATGCCCCCGATGTCCGGGGCGCCCCAGGCCGTCCGCGGCGCCTCCCAGTCCTCCGCCGCCGGCTGGGCCCCCGCCGCCGGCGCGAGGGCGACGATCGCCGCCAACACCAACGCGCCGATTCCGATGTGCACATGAGAATGACGCTTCATCACTGACTCCCTTCACTCCGCCATTTGGTACTCGACGCTGCGGGCGTCGCTCACGCGCTCCGAAGCGTCGAGAACTTCGAGTGACACGAGATTCCCCTCGTTGTCGTAGTCGAGAATCACACCGGGCTTATCCTCGTCGCTCTCGGCGATGGCGCGATTGTCGCAGAGAACGATTCGCAGGATGTCGGTCTTCGAATCGTAGGAGACCTTCATGGGGCCTGCCTCCAGTACTTGTCCACCTTGCTCGTCCGATACGCCGTAACGACGGTCGGCGGTCGCCGATCTACGTCGACGAACACTCGGACCAGATACTCCTTCTGCGCCGTTCCGAGCCCGAGTCGAGATTGTACGACCACTCGCCCGCGACGGACGACATGTCGCTGACCCGGCTCGGCCAGTACGCGACGGACGACCTCGACCGTCAACCCTCGCCGTTCCATCTGGACCCTCGCGTGGGGCGCGATGCTGAAGTCGACGATCGGGGCTATGCGCATCGTCATCTCAGCAGCGCCTCCACCTCCGCCGGCGTCGGGCTCGCCTCGCGGGCTCCCAGGCCGCGGCACTTGAGTGCCGCCACGGCGTTGGCGTAGCGCAGCAGGTCCTCGACTTCGGCGACGTCGCCGGCGCGCAGCCAGCCCGCGATGAAGCCGCCGCGGAAGACGTCGCCGGCGCCGGTGGTGTCGACGACCGGCACGCGGAACGCCGGCGTGCGCATTTCCGCGTCGCCGACCAGGGCGAGGCTGCCCTCCGCGCCCAGGGTCATGCAGACCAGGGCCGGGCGGTAGGCGTCGCGGATCGCGCGCAGCGCGGCGCCGGGCCGGCTCTCGCCGGTCAGCGCGGCGGGGAAGTCCCGGGCGGTGATGATCACGTCGATCTCGGCCAGCAGCGCGTCGATACCGTCCCGGACGCGCTCGACGTCGACGACGGTCCGGACGCCGGCTCGCCGGGCGTGGCGCGCCGCCGCGGTCGAGGCGGCCGTGTCGTGACAGTCGACGAGGAGCGCGCGACCCGCGCAGACGGCGGCCGGGTCGACGTGATCGGCGCCCAAGCGGAGGCGCGGATCGCGGGACCAGAGCACCGTGCGCTCGCCGTTCCGCTCGTCGACGAGGATCACGGACAGCCCGTTCGGCGTATCCGCGGCCACCCGGCACGCGCTGACGTCGACCCCTTCGTCGGCGAGACTCGAACGTCCCCGCTGTCCGTTCTCGTCGTCGCCGAAGCACCCGACGTAGCGGGCGCGCCACCCGAGCCGCGCGCACGCGACCATCGCGCTCGCCGCCTGACCGCCGGGCGAGTACGTCTGTCGCCGGATCGGCTGCTTCGAGTCCGGTTGCGGAAACCGCTTCAGGACGACGAGCAGATCGGTCATGTTGAGACCGAACCCGACCGCGTCGAAGGACCGGCCGGCGGGGCCCGGGAGCGAGACCGGCATCCGCACGCCGGGATCGTACCAGCCGAGCCTCGGGCGCCCTGCAGGAGCGCGCGCGCCGGGTGGGTGTGGTTGACAGTCCCCCGCGCCAGCCACGACGATGAGCGCCATGGGTGGACCCCGCCGCGGATTCGCGTTCGTAACGGCGATTGCCGTTCTCGTCGGGATCGCCTCTCCGCTACCGGCGCAGGAGGCTCCGGAGCCCGGCCGGGGCTACCCCGCGGCCGACTGGCCTTTCGCGGGCGGCGACTGGACGAGCTCGCGGCATTCGACGCTGGCCGACATCACGACGGAGAACGTCGACCGGCTGGGCGGCGCCTGGGTGACGCGCCTGCCGGGAGGCGTGTCGTCGCGGGCGACGCCGGTGGTCGACGACGGCGTTCTCTACCTGAGCGGCGGGGCCAACGTCTTCGCCATCGACGGGCGGACGGGCGAGACGGTCTGGCGCTGGGAGGCCGACACGTCGGACGAGGGCGTGGCGCGGGTGCCGTCGTGGCAGGGCGTCGGCCTGGGAGACGGGCTGGTGTTCGTGGGGTTGCGCAGCGCGGAGGTCGCCGCGCTGCGGCAGGAGACGGGCGAGCTGGTCTGGGCGGCCCCGGTCGGGAGCATTCCGCGGCAGGCCGGGGAGTCGGTGACCACGGCCCCGATGCACGCGCGCGGCACGGTGTTCGTGGGCATCGCGAACGGCGACAGCGGCGGACAGGGGCGCGTGGTCGCCCTGGACGCGGCGACCGGCGAGCGGAGGTGGACGTTCTTCGTGGTGCCGCGGCCCGGGGAGTTCGGGCACGAGACCTGGCCGCAGGACAGCGAGGTGTGGCGGCTCGGCGGGGGCGGCGTCTGGCTGGTGGGCGCCGTCGACCCCGAGCTGGGCATGGTCTACTTCGTCACCGGCAACCCGGTCCCGATGTACGGCGGCGAGATCCGCGCGGGCGACAACCTGTTCACGGCGTCCGTCCTCGCGCTGGACATGGAGACCGGCGAACGGCGCTGGCACTACCAGGTGGTCCGCCACGACATCTGGGACGCGGACATCGCCACGCCGCTGCTGCTCTACGAAGCCGAGATGGACGGGCGGACGCGCAAGGCGCTGGCCGCGATGCGCGCCGACGGCCACCTGTTCCTGTTCGACCGCGAGACCGGCGAGCCGATCGTCCCCATCGAGGAGCGGGCGGTGCCGCAGGACGAGTTCCTGCTGACCGCGCCGACGCAGCCCTTCCCCGCGGGCGAGAGCATCCTGCCCGGCTGCTCGTTCTGGCGCGACCGGGTCCCGCCGCCGTTCGAGCTGAGCTGCAGCTTCTACACCCCGCCGTCGCGGGAGCGGCAGGACGTGGTGGCGCTGGGCGCGCCGATCCCGATGGTGCGGGTGACGCCGATGTCGTTCAGCCCCGAGACCGGCTACCTCTACGCGCAGGGGCGGGCGCACGTCGGCCGCGCGTTCCGCTTCGACGACCCGTGGATCTCGGACAACCGCGGCAGCGGCTACCTGCGGCT
>JAPOWL010000192.1:0-1289 GCA_026707615.1 Acidobacteriota bacterium
GCGCGAGGGGCGCGACGGCGTCCTGGCGGCGGCGTACTGGTCGGTGGCGGAGAGCCTCGCCCGCGCGCACTCGGTGAAGCTGGCCCCGGGCTGCGGGGAGCGGCTCCTGTACGAGCCGCGCACGCGCACGCTGGTCGCTGCGGGCGGGGCTCCCGGCGTGCGGAGGTCTCTCGCGGCGCTGTTCCAGGTTGCCGAGGCGACGGGACACCAGCCGGCCGCGGCGGCGGCGGTCCGGCGGGACGTGGTTGCGCTTCTGCGGGCGTCCGGCGTGGGCGGTCCGGTGTCGCGGCCGGATCGGGTCGAACCGCGCGACGGGGACGGCCGGGCGGCGCTCGTGGCCGCGATCGCCGCCAAGCGGGTGGCGGACCGCCTGGGCCTCCCGTACGTGGCGGGCGCGTTCTCGCCGGGCTTCACGGCGTCAGCGCTTCGTGTTCTCCATGCCGAGGGGTGGAGGTCGGTGGCCGTCGAGGCGGGCAACCTGGCCGGGTGGCTGGTGGATTCGGGCCGGGGCCGCGCGCCGTGGCCGGCGGCTCTGGAGTAGTGGCCTTGATGCCGCTGGAGACGCTCATGCGGGCCGCCGAGGGCGGTGAGCGGGAGGTGGAGTTGGTGCGGGCCGATTTCGAGCGGGCGGGCCTCGACGGGTGGCTGCGGGCCGCGATCGAGCGGCGGCTCGATCCCGCGCTCGGCGCCCGCGTGGTCCCGGCCGGGGCCGGCGCGGCGGTGCAGGGGGCGCTGGAGGCGTTCTACGCGCTGTGGGGGCGCTGGTTCCCGTCCGAGTACCGGCGGCTGCGCCGCGAGTGGGTGGTCCTCCAGGCGAGGTGGCGCGGCGACGCGCAGGTGGACCCGGCGCGGGCGGTCGACCCGGTGACGAGCCGCTTCTTCAGCGAGGGCCTCGTCGACGCCGGGTCCGTGGTGGCCGCCCCGGCGGCGGGAGGCTTCGAGGCGGGGCTCGAGCCGCTGGAGGCGGCGGGAGGCAGCGGCGGCGCGACCGGGCAGGAGCGGGACACGGTGTCGGCGAAGGACCCCGGCGACGAGCGGGATGGCGACGAGGCCTGCGGTGGGCGGGAGACTGCCGATGGCGGTCCGGCGCCCCTCGCCGGCGGCCCCGCTCCCGCGCGGCTGCCGGACGGCACCGAGGTTCTGGCGGACGACGGCGGCGGCCTGCCGTTGTCGGCGGCCTCGGACCGGCTCGAGGAGGCCGCTCGCCGCGGCGTGGCCGCGGTCGAGGCGGTCCGCGCGGCGTGGGTCGGCGGCTCCGGGGCGTGGTTCCGGTGGCCGGACTCCGGGCG
>JAPOWL010000192.1:1535-3512 GCA_026707615.1 Acidobacteriota bacterium
TGGGACGCGCTGGAGCTGCTCGGGGACTTCCGGGTCGTGTCGTACCGCGACGTCCAGCGCGAGTGTTTCGACGGCCACGCGTTCACCGCAGGCCACGGTATTCGCCGCCTGCTGTCGGAGCACCTCGTCGAGGTCCACACCGTGCAGCCCCGTCGCGCGCGCCGGGGCTCCGCCGGCCGCGGATTCAAGGTGCTGGCCCTCACGGCTGCGGGCGCCGCGCGCGTCCGCGAGCGCCGGCGCGCCCGAGGGTGCGAGCGGCGGGTCTGGCAGGGCCTCGTCAAGCGGCGCGAGCTCGAGCACGACGCGGGCGTGTCGGAGCTGGTCCTCGAGACCGTCGACCGCGTGAGGTCGCTGGGCGGGACCGTCGTCTCCGTCCGTCTGGAGGCGGAGCTCAAGGGGGAGGTCGCGCGGTCGGTGTCGGCCGCGGCGGGGCGCGGCCAGGACTCGGCGGCGGCCCGGCGGCGCGCGGCGCGCGCGATCGCCGTGCCGGTCGACGAGGCCGGCGGGTGCTGCTTCCCCGACGCCGTCGTCGAGGTGCGCGACGCGGACGGCGAGGTGTCGACCCTCGCCCTCGAGCTCGTGACCGGCAGCTATTCCCGCCGGCAGGTCGAGCGCAAGATGCGGATGGGGATGGTCCTCGCGTCCCACGGCGCGAGGCTCGCCCGGCTCGCGCGCTCGATCCTGTCGGGCGAGGTCGGCGGCCGCGTGCGCCGGGCGTGGCGCCCGGGCACGGAGCTCGAGGAGCGGCTGTTCGACGTGATGAGGTGACGCCGCGCGATGGACCCGGGCCGCTTCTGCGTGGGCATGACCCTGGTGGCGATGGCGCTGACGTGTGTGGTTGTGATGGCCGAGTTCGACTATCTGGCGGAGTTCTGGATCGTCCTGTGGGCCGACCACGCCGCGCGCCTCTCGGTGATGGCGCTGACGTGGCTGGTGGCGGTGGTGGCCGGTACCTACCAGTTGGCCCGCGTGCTCGTTCTCGGGGAGGTCGGCCAGCGGGTCGGCCTTCTCGAGCGCGCGATGCGGCGCGGCCAGGGGGGCGATCCCGAGCTGCGCGACGCTCTCGACCGGGAGGAGACCGGTCAGTACCCCGGTTGAGCCGGAAGGAGGAAGCGATGTCGTTCGCAAATAGGGTCGTCCGTCGCGCGTCAATCTGGTGGTCGCGCCGCGGCGGGCTCGTGCTCCGGGCCCTCTTCGTCTGCCTGCTGCTGGCGCTCGCCGAGCAGGGGCTCGGGGCGGCCGACGATCCGTGGTCGATGGCCGCCAGCCAGCTCTGCGAGCTGTTCACGGGCATCGTCGGCCGCGGGCTCGCCGTGGTCGCGGTCATCGTCGGCGGGCTGACGTATGCGTTCGGCGAGGGCGGATCCAAGTCGGCCATCGCGGGCCTCGTGTTCGGCGTCGGCATGGTCCTGCTGGCCCCGCAGTTCCTCGTCTTCTTCTTCGGCGGGACCGCCATCACCTGCTGACCGGCACGGGAGGCCGCCATGCGCATGGTTCGCGGAGAGGGGATCTGCAACGAGTACGGCGCGCTCAACGATCCGCTCAGGATTCTCGGCGTGGAGCGCAGCCTGTTCTTTCTCAGCCTGGTCTTCGCGCTGGTGCTGTTCGTCGCCATGAACGCGCTCCTGCTCGCGTGCGCGGGGTTCGCGCTGTTCTGGCTCGCGGGCCGCGCGACGACGGCCTACGACGACCGCTTCGTGGCGGTGGTCCGGGAGACGATGCGGAACCCGGGCGGCTGGTACGACGCCGCCGACTACGGGTCGCCGCCGTGGGTGGTGCTGATCGGCGGCGGGGACGCCGGCGATCCTGCAGGAGGCGGTGGGTAATGGCGCGCGTCACGAAGACGGTCGGCCGCTCGCTCTCCAACCAGCTCCCGTGGTGGGGCTTCGTGGACGACCGGCTCTGCATCACGCGGGCGGGCCGGCTGCTCGGGTTCTCGCGGCTCGTGCCGCTCCCCGCGGACGGGCTGTCGGGCGC
>JAPOWL010000192.1:3882-5471 GCA_026707615.1 Acidobacteriota bacterium
GGCTTCGAGGCGCGGCTGTCGACCGGGACGAGCGTCGTGGCCGCCAAGGCCCCCGAAGCCGTCCGGGTGCTGCACCGGCTCTCGAACGCCGGGCAGGGCGAGTGGGTCGACGGGCTCGCCATGCGCTACGGCCTCAACTGGCGCCTGGCCTCGTCGGACGTGTCGATCACGCGCCAGGGCGTCACGGTCGGCGACCAGCTCGTCCGGGTGTGGTCGCTGGCGTCCGCGCCCGGCCAGGTCGTCGGCAACTGCCTGGAGGGCCTGTACGGGTTGAACGCGGACCTGTCCGTCGTCCTGGGGTGGCGCTCCGCCGACCGGCAGGGCGCCCGGCGGCGCATCAGCAGCGCCCAGCACCATTACCACCAGGCGCGCCACTCCCTCATGTCCGCGATGGGCGAGGGCGGCGAGGCGACGGGGCTCGAGGACTTCGGCGCGGCCTCTGAGGTCCAGGTCCTCGGCCAGGCCCTCGTCGACCTGCAGTCCGGTGACGTGTGCTTCGGCGAGATGCACCTGTCGGTCGCGGTCAGGGCGTCCAGCGAGATCGAGTTCGCCGACGTCGGGACGGCGCTCGAACGGGTCGTGGGCGGCATCGACGGCAAGCTGGTGCGCGAGACCCACGGCCTCCCCCCGGTCTGGTTCGGGCGCCTTCCCGGGCAGACCGCGGTCACCCCGCCCCGGCGCTTCTTCGTCAACTCGAAGCTCGCTTCCGCGCTGTCGCCCATCGTCGGCCCGCCGCGCGGCCATGCGCGCTGCGCGCACCTGGACGCCGAGCCGCTCACCACCTTCGAGACCCCCTGGGGCACGCCCTACGGCTACGACCTGTTCGGCGGCGGCGACGTGGGCCACACCCTCGTGCTCGGCGCCACCGGGTCGGGGAAGAGCTTCCTGCTCAACTTCCTGCTCGTGCAGGCGCTCAAGTACGACCCGCAGGTGCTGGTGCTCGATCTCGGCCGCAGCTACCGCTACCTGACCGAGTTCGTCGGCGGGCGCTATCTCGCCCTGGCCGAGGGGGACGAGCTCGATCCGTCGTCGGCCGCCGAGATGGGCCTGCAGCCCTTCGGGCTGCCGCCGTCCGTGCGCACCCGGCAGTTCCTCGTCGCGTGGGTGCAGCGGCTGCTCGCGATCGGGCAGCACGCCTGCGAGGCGGACGACGTCGCCGATCTCGACAAGCGGGTCGGCGAGGTGTTCCGGCGCGCGCCGGAGAGGCGCACGCTCAGCGCCCTCGCCCACCTCCTGCCGCGGCGGATGTGGCCGGCGATGACCCGCTGGGTGGACGAGGGGACCTGGGCGCCCTGGTTCGACGGCCCGCCGGCGGGGCTCAAGGCATTCGGCCGCTGGCAGGTCGTGGACCTCGCTGGCGCGTCGCAGCACGCCGACTGGTGCGAGGCCGCCCTGTGGTTCTTCCTCGAGCGCATGCGCCTGGTGATGGACGACGAGTCCGAGCGGGGGCGGCTCAAGGTCCTCGTGGTCGACGAGGCGTGGCGCTACCTGAAGGACCCGGTCGTCGTTGGGAAGCTCGCGGAGGCCGCTAAGACGTGGAGAAAGATGAACGGCGTCCTCATCGTCGCCACGCAGTCGGCCGGCGACGT
>JAPOWL010000156.1 GCA_026707615.1 Acidobacteriota bacterium
AGCTGCTCTGGATGCACCGCCTCGACGAGGGCGAGCGGGCCGAGGTGGCGCCGCGCCGCCGGTCGGGGCGCGGCCTCGCCTACCGCGACGACGGCGGGGACGGGCAGATCTTCTACGTGACGCCGGGCTACCGGCTCGTCGGCCTGAACGCGCAGACGGGGGAGCGCCTCGCCGATTTCGGCGAGGACGGCATCGTCGACCTGATGCAGAACATGGATCAGGAGATCGACCCCCTGTCGGGAGAGATCGGGCTGCACGCGACGCCGCTGGTGGCCGGGGACACGGTCGTGATCGGGGCGGCGCACGTGCCGGGGAGCGCACCCCGCTCGATGCGCAACACGAAGGGCTACATCCGGGGCTTCGACGCCGAGTCGGGCGTTCGGAAGTGGATCTTCCACACGATTCCCGGCGCGGACGAGTTCGGCAACGACACCTGGCTGAACGATTCGTGGCGCTACACGGGGAACACCGGAGTGTGGGGCCAGATCAGCGCCGACCTGGAGCTGGGCATCGTGTATCTCCCGACGGAGATGCCGACCAACGACTACTACGGCGGCCACCGGCACGGCGACAACCTCTACTCCGACAGCATCGTGGCCGTCGACATCGACACCGGCGACCGGCTGTGGCACCTCCAGGTGATCCACCACGACGTCTGGGACTGGGACTTCCCCTGCGCGCCGGTGCTCGTCGACGTGGAGATGGACGGCGTCGTGCGCAAGCTCATCGCGCAGCCGAGCAAGCAGTCGTGGCTCTACGTGCTCGACCGGGAGACGGGGGAGCCGATCTGGCCGATCGAGGAGCGCGAGATGCCGCCGTCCGACGTGCCGGGCGAGCTGCTGTCGCTGACGCAGCCGTTTCCGACGTGGCCGGCGCCGTACGACAACCAGGGGGTGGAGATCGACGACCTGATCGACTTCACGCCCGAGCTCCGCGCCGAGGCCGTCGAGCGGGTGTCGCGGTTCCGCATCGGCCCGATCTTCACGCCGCCGGTGGTGGCCGACCCCGAGGGGCCGTACGGCACGCTGATGCTCCCGTCGGCGGGCGGCGGGGCGAACTGGCCGGGCGGCTCGGTCGATCCGGAGACCGGCATCTTCTACCAGTACTCCTTCACGCAGGTGACGTCGCTGGGTCTCGTCAACGACCCCGAGCGGTCCGACATGAACTTCATTCGGGGCAACCCGGCCGGCGTGCCCACGCGGCAGCGCGCGCTGACCATTCGCGGGCTGCCGCTCATCAAGCCGCCGTGGGGGCGGATCACCGCGATCGACCTGAAGACGGGCGACACGCTGTGGCAGATCGCGCACGGCGAGACGCCCGACAACGTCCGCAACCACCCTGCCCTGGCCGGCCTCGACATCCCGCGCACCGGGCGCATCGGGCGCGTCGGGACGCTCGTGACGAAGACGCTGCTGATCGCGGCCGAGCCGGGCACCTTCACCACCCCGTCGGGCGACGTGGGCGCGATGCTGCGCGCCTACGACAAGGCGACCGGCGAGGAGGTCGGGGCCGTGTACATGCCGACCGGGGTCTCGGGCGCGCCGATGACCTACCTGCACGAAGGGCAGCAGTACGTCGTGACGGCGATCAGCGGGCCGGGCTTCCCCGGAGAGCTGATCGCCTACCGGCTGCCGGAGGAGTAGCGGCAGCTTCGGCGCGCAGTCGGCGGGCTCCGTGGCAGAGCGGAGCGCTTTTCGCGGTCGGGCCGGGCGGGATGCGGGTTCGCGTCCACCGGTGTCCGTCGTCGCCTGCCGGAGTGCCGCAGCGCGTTCTGGCGGCGCTCTCGACCGGCGTCCGCGCCGGGTTGCGGCAAGGAGATCCAACGTGCGCAGACATAGAGGACGGACGGGAGCGGCATTCTCGCTGGCAGTGCTTCTGGCGGCCGGCGCTGGACCGGCGGCAGGCCAGACCGAGAACGGAGAGTGGCGGAGCTACGGGGGCGACATCGCCAACACGCGGTATGCGCCGCTGGACCAGATCACGGCCGAGAACTTCAACGACCTGGAAGTGGCGTGGCGGCTCCGCACGGCCAACTTCGGGCCGGAGCCGGAGTACAACTTCCAGTCGACGCCGCTGATGGTGGACGGCGTGATCTACACCACGGCGGGACTGCGCCGGGCGGCCGTCGCCGCCGACGCCGGGACGGGCGAGCTGCTCTGGATGCACCGCCTCGACGAGGGCGAGCGGGCCGAGGTGGCGCCGCGCCGCCGGTCGGGGCGCGGCCTCGCCTACCGCGACGACGGCGGGGACGGGCAGATCTTCTACGTGACGCCGGGCTACCGGCTCGTCGGCCTGAACGCGCAGACGGGGGAGCGCCTCGCCGATTTCGGCGAGGACGGCATCGTCGACCTGATGCAGAACATGGATCAGGAGATCGACCCGCTGGCCGGGGAGATCGGGCTGCACGCGACACCGCTGGTGGCGGGGGACACGGTCGTGATCGGAGCGGCGCACGTCCCCGGTAGCGCGCCGCGCTCGATGCGCAACACGAAGGGCTACATCCGCGGGTTCGACGCGGAGACGGGCCTGCGGAAGTGGATCTTCCACACGATCCCGGGAGCGGACGAGTTCGGCAACGACACGTGGCTGAACGACTCGTGGCGCTACACGGGGAACACGGGGGTGTGGGGCCAGATCAGCGCCGACCTGGAGCTGGGCATCGTGTATCTCCCGACGGAGATGCCGACCAACGACTACTACGGCGGCCACCGGCACGGCGACAACCTCTACTCCGACAGCCTGGTGGCGGTCGACATCGAGACCGGGGACCGGGTGTGGCACTTCCAGTTCATCCACCACGACGTCTGGGACTGGGACCTGCCGTGCGCCCCGATCCTGGCCGACGTCGTGATCGACGGCGAGCTGCGCAAGATCGTCGCGCAGCCGAGCAAGCAGTCGTGGTTGTACGTCTTCGACCGGGAGACGGGCGAGCCCATCTGGCCCATCGAGGAGCGCGAGGTGGAGCCGTCGAACGTGCCCGGCGAGTTACTGTCGCCGACCCAGCCGTTCGTGACGAAACCGCCCGCCTACGACCGGCAGGGCGTCGACGTCGACGACCTGATCGACTTCACGCCCGAGCTGCGCCGGCAGGCGGAGGAAGTGGCGTCGCGGCACCGGATGGGACCCATCTTCACGCCGCCCACCGTCTCCGAGGCGGACGGGGTCTTCGGCACGCTGATGCTGCCGTCCCAGGCCGGCGGCACCAACTGGCCGGGCGGCTCGTTCGACCCGGAGACCGGCATCATCTACCTCTACACGTTCACCCAGGTGGTCTCGCTCGGCCTCGTGAACGACCCCGAGCGGTCGGACATGAACTTCATCCGGGGGCGCGGCGAGGGCATCTCGGCGGCGGAAGCCTCGCTGACCATCCAGGGCATCCCGCTCGTCAAGCCGCCGTGGGGCCGCATCACGGCCATCGATCTCCAGGAGGGCGAGATCCTCTGGCAGATCCCGCACGGCGAGACCCCGGACAACATCCGCAACCACCGGCTGCTGGCCGGGGTGGACATCCCGCGCACGGGACGCATCGGACGGGTCGGCACCTTGAACACGAAGACCCTGCTCATCGCGGGCGAGGCGGGCACGTTCACCACGCCTTCCGGCGACGTGGGCGCGATGCTGCGCGCCTACGACAAGGCGACGGGGGAGGAGGTCGGCGCCGTCTACATGCCGGCCGGCGTCTCCGGGTCGCCGATGACCTACCTGCACGAAGGGCGGCAGTACATCGTCACCGCCGTCAGCGGCGGCGGCTTCCCGGGCGAGCTGATCGCCTACCGCCTCCCGGAGGAGTAATCGCCCGAGGCTGCCGGCTGCCGGGACTCGCTCACGGCTGCTCCTCGATGCGGTAGAGGTGGGTGTCGGTGCGGACGAACAGGGCGCCGTCCGAGACCGCCATCGAGGCGAGGGTCACGCCGTCGAGCCGGTTGCGGGCGAGCTCCCGGAACTCCGTGCCGGGGGCGATGACGGTGGTGATGCCTTCTTCGTTCTGGAAGTAGATCCGCCCGTCGACGAACACCGGCGACGCCGAGTGGTTGCCGCCCAGCCGCTGCTGCCAGTGGATGTCGCCGGTGTGGGCGTCGACGCAGGTCGCAATCCCGAAGTCGGTAACGACGTACAACTCGTCGCCGACCAGGATCGGCGAGGGCGTCAGCGGCGCCCCGCGTCGGAGCCGCCAGGCGATGTGCGAGCGCGTGACGTCGCCCGTTCCGTCCGTCCGGACGGCGAGCAGCACCGGCGTCTGGAACCCGGTCGACACGTAGACCATCCCGTGGCCGTGGACGGGCCGGGGGACGTTGGAGAACCCGTTGGGATAGCGGACGCGCCAGATCTCCTCGCCGGTCGCCGGGTCGTGGCCCGTGGTCCGGAAGGCGCTGACGCCCACGATCTGCTCGCGGTCCCCGACGCGGATCGTGAGCGGCGTCGAGTAGGCCTGCGACACGGGGTCCGGACGCATGTTCCGCCAGCGTTCCTCGCCCGTCGCGGCGTCGACCGCCACCAGGAACGCCGTGTCATAGCCGTCGATGCTCAGGATCAGCCGCCCGTCGTGGAGGATGGGGGAGCCGCCGTTCCCGTGCTGGGAGATGTAGGGGAATCGCGTGCGCCAGACGATCCCGCCGTCGGTGGCTACCGCCGCCGTCCCGGTGGCGCCGAAGTGCACGTAGATCCGTTCGCCGTCCGGGTCGGCGACCGCCGTCGGCGAGGCCAGGCTGTTCTTCGGATTGAGGGGGTAGACCTCGCTGCTGCCGAACACCTCGGCGTCGAGCGTCCGGTCGCCCGTGGCGGCGTCGTAGGCGAGCAGGCGGAGCGAGCTCCCGGTGACGGGGTCGGTTACCGCGCTCGTCAGCCAGATGCGCCCGTCGGCGACCACCGGCGACGACCAGCCGAGTCCGGGCACCGGCACCTTCCAGGTGACGTTCTCGGTCTCGCTCCAGGTGAGGGGCACTCCCGCGTCGGGAGCGTGTCCCTGCCCGGTCGGGCCGCGGAACTCCGGCCAGTCGTCGGCGCCCGCCGGAGCGGCGGCGAGCGCGAGTACGGAGACGAGCGCGGCAACGGGGGCCGCCCGCCCGATGGTCGAAGCGCCTGCGGTCATCGCTCCCTCCCGCCAGGATTGTATATTGCCGGCAGGGAGCCGCCTGATGCGTGCTGCTTTCATCCCGGCTCCCCCCATCGTCCCTGGATGAGGTCAGGGGCCTGTCCACGGCCGAGGACAGGGCCGCTCCGAGACGCCGCACACACTCTGGTGCCGGGGACGGCGCGCAGCTTGCATACCCTGAGCGGCTTGAGACGCGGCAGAGCGCGTCCCTGCAGGGAGGACTGAGACGATGGACCTAGCCCGCCGTTCGTCGCCGCGACCGCAGGTCGCGCTGCGGCCTCCGCTCGGCGCCCAACCCAATCCTTCAGGAGTCCGCGC
>JAPOWL010000687.1 GCA_026707615.1 Acidobacteriota bacterium
GGGGTCGGTTCTCGGACGGCGACTTCGTCAGGCTTCTGAAGCTCGCCAGCGTGTTCGCGTTCCGCTACTCGGTGGTGAGCGGCCTCAACCCCAACCCGCTGGAGCGCGTCTGCCACTTCGCGGCGAAGGCGGTGCTCGACGGAACGGCGAAGCGCCCCGGTGCAGTGTTCGCCCAGCTCCGGCCGATCTATGTGGACGACGAGCAGTTCCAGAGCAACTTCGCACGGTGGACCGTCAGTACGCGGGGCCGGCGGGCCAGGGTGGCCAGGTACGTGCTGGCCCGGCTGGAGACGGACGCCGGCGCGCGCGCGGTGGATCCGGAGACCGACCCCGCCACCGTGGAGCACGTGTTGCCCGAGAATCCGGCCGGCGAGTGGGCGGAGATGTTCCCGCCCGATCGCTGGGAGGCTGCGGTCGGCCGCGTGGGCAACCTGACACTGCTCGAACGAACCTTGAATCGGAACGTCGGCAACACGGGGTACCCTGCCAAGCGCGCCGCCTACGAGTCGAGCGAGTACGCGTTGACGCGGGACATCGCCGAAGTTGCGCCGGAGGAATGGACGCCGGCCCTGCTGGACGAGCGCCAGCGGCGGCTGGCCGAGCGAGCGGTCGGTCTCTGGCGTGCCGACTTCGAGTAGCGCATCGAAGATGTCCCCAGGCGCCCGTCAGTCCGACGGGGCGAGCCGCGTGAGGCCGGTCGCGTCCCAGACCAGCACGCCGTCGGGCAGGGGAACCGGCACGGTCCAGGTGGCACCGTCCGCGACCTCGTAGCGGTGGGCCACGGCGAACGCTGCGGGGCTCGCCGCGCCACGACCAGATCTCGGCCCCGTCGCCGGGTCGAGGGCGAGCAAGTGGCCACCCGCGGCATCGCTGCCGACCTCGGAGCATTTCTGGGGTTCGGTGTAGAACGAGGTAAGCACGAGATTCGAGCGCCGGGGCCGGTGCCCGGGCCATCGCCGGCCCGGTCGGCGAACGCTCACGGTACGCCGCTTGCTGCGAGCTCCCAGCGGCGGCTGCCGTCCAGCCGGAAATCACGGACGCCCCGGCGGGCTCAGCAGCCGGGAGCCGGTGATGAACCGGCGGTAGTTCGAGATCTCGTGGACGATCAACTGCCGCTCGACCCCCGCGTTGCGCCAGACCGTCATCAGCTCGATCGTCGAGGGGAGCAGCAGCGTCTCGTCGGGATCGGAGAAGTCGACCGGGCGGTACCGGACGGAGTTGTCGGCGCGCTCGATGGCCATCGTCAGCGCCGCTCCGCCGAGGTTGTGCTCGGGCGGGACCCGGAACTCGAACATCCCGACCATGCGCTCGTCGACGCGCAGCACGTCTCCGCTCACTGCATCGGCCCAGACCCTGCCCCTCGTCTTCCCGCCCAGGTCCACGCTCACGCAGGTGTCGTCCCATTCGATCGTCGGCGCTGCGTCGTCCCGCATGCGGTAGTCGAGGACGACGGTCTCCCGGCCTGCCTCCCTCGCGCGGCCGTGCCAACTGAACACGTAGTCCTTGCGCTTGGCGGGAAGGAACACGGCGAGCGGCTCCTCGGACAGCGGCTCGGGATCTCCGCACTCGGGCTCGTCCTCCGCCTCGGGCGGCCGGCCATCGGCCAACAGGAGCGTGCGCGCCACGACGGGCTCCGGGACTGCCCCGCCCGTCGCCTCCGCCCACTCGACCCGCATCTCGTACAGCAGTTCCCTGGTTCGCCCCTGGGGACTCATGTCTCGCCCCAGCGGCAGCACCCGGACGCGGACGTCGGCCAGCACGTGCAACGCCCGCGCGTAGAAGCGCTCGACGGAGGCCTGGATGCGGTCGAGTACCGCGTCGACCTCGGGATCGTGAGCGTCCTGGGCCGAGGCCGTGGCGCCGCCCATCAGGAACACGCCGACCGCCATGGCCCACCCGGCCCGTCGCCAGCTCCTCGTGAGGCGTTCGCTCGGGCGCACTTGGACGGTGCGCCCGGCCAGGGCCCACCCGGCTCGCTGCCAGCTCATCGTGAGAGAGTAACCCGTCGGCGGCTGGTTCCCAGGCCGACCCCGCGTCCGGGGCGGCCCGACGGCAGAATCGGGATCAGGAGACTCGAGCAGATGAGACACGCAGGACTCGTTGGAGCGGGCGCTCCGAGGCGCGCGTCGTTCTCGAGGCGGCAGGTCCGGCTTCTGGGCGGTCTTGCCGTGGCGGCGGCCGCGATCGCGCTGTCGGAAGCGGGATTCGCTGCCCAGACGTCGGACCACGAACAGATTCGGGCCCTCTCGACCTGCTACGCGCGGGCCACCGACGCCATCGGGTACGCCATCCACAAGCCGCCGGTGGCCGACCACAACACGCCCGACGGAGGCGAGGACGAGAACTTCACCGCGGGTCTGGCGCGCTACCGCGAGTGCTTTGCCGACGACTTCACGTTCAACATCGTGCTCGCGGACGGAACCGCGGTGCCCTGGGAGTCCCTGATTCCCACGCATGCGGAAGGGAACGACCCGGCCCTCCAGTGGGCGAACTACGTCAACAACGCCTTCCGCGGAGACTGGGACTGTCCGGCGGCAGGCCCCTGCAACAAGAACCAGTACGAATCCACCCAGCATCAACTGGGTTCCATCCTGGTCACCGTCGACGGCGATACGGCGTTCCTGGAGTCGTACCTGATCGCGATACACGCGTACCATCCGCAGGACGCCGGCGGGCGCACGGGCATGAGCGTGAACTACGGGACCTACCGGAACGAGGTGGTTCGGGAGCGGGGCCGCTGGGTGATTCGGAAGCGAGACCTCATCCTCAGGAGGGGTGCCACGATCCCCGAGTGAGCAACCGGTGCGCCACCGGGTGCCCGGGTGCGGCCCGCGACCGTTGCGTCGACGCCGAATCCGGCGGGTTCGAATCCGGCGGGTCCCGATATCCGGCTCGCCCTCGGTTCGCCGCCTGGGCTCCGTTCGGCGCCAACCGGGTCCTTCAGTGAGTCTGCGCCTCCCGCGGGAGGCGGCGCCGTCCTACTGCGCAGACTCCCGGCCGGACGCCCGCTCGCGCAGAGCCGCTTCCAGCTCCGCCACGCGTGCCTCGGCGGCCGCGGCGCGCGTCTCGGCGTTCGCGGCGCGCGTTTCGGCGGCGGAACGGGCGGCGGCTTCCGCGAGGCGGCCCTCGGCTTCCTCGGCGTGGCTGCGCAGGTCGTCGCCGGTCGCCGGATCCCGGAAGCGCATCTCCCGCCCCGGCGCCGCCCGCAGCTCCAGGCCGAGCGTCTCGCTACGCAGCATCAGCGTGCCGTCCGTCGCTGTCGCCACCGGTTGACGGACGTAGCCCGAACGCGTCAGTCGTTTCCCCTGGAGGCGCGCCGGCAGGTGCTCGCCGGACGGGTCGTACTGCCAGTATTCCCGCACGCCGAGCCGGGCGTAGACCAGCCGCTTCCCGCCCACGTCGTCCCGCCACGCGCTCGGCGACGCCACCTCCAGCACGAAGGCCGGCGCGCGTCCCTCTTCCCACAGCTTGTAGTTGGGCCGTTGGCGGTCCTCCACGCCGAAGACCACGAAGACGTCCGGGGCGATCGACACCCGTGGGTTCCCTTCCTCGTAGTAGATCAGGAGGTCGCCGGAGACGTACACGTCCCGGCGGTCCCCGAAGTGGCGGGTCAGCGCGCCGATCCCGTACATGATGGCGCTGCGCTGGGCGTCGTTCTCCGCCATCGGCTTGCCGTCCGAGCTCGGATACTCAATCGGCGCGGCGGCGGAGGCGGGTTGGATCATCGCGGATCCTCCAGGCGGTGCAGGCAGCACCGCACCCCCAACCTACCACACGCTGAGCCGCCGCTTCCACGTCCTGGACGCGGCGTCCGTGGGGGCGTTCGTGCTGAATCGAAAGCACGAATCGCGCCAACGTCGCGGGCGACGTTGCCGGGCCGCGTTGTGGTATAACGGGCGCAGCACGGGAACGACGCATGGACATCTCCAGACGCACGTTCATCAAGGCTGCGGCGGGCGGTGCCGCGGTCAGCGCGCTCGGCTTCGACCTGCGGCCCGCCCACGCCGCCGTCCGGCAGCTCAAGATCCGGAACGCCACCGAGTACCGGACGGTCTGCCCGTACTGCGCAGTGGGCTGCGGGACGATCGCCTACGTCCACGGCAGCGGCGGCCTGAACACGACCAACACCGTGATCCACGTCGAGGGCGACCCCGACAGCCCGATCAACGGCGGGACCCTCTGCCCGAAGGGCGCGTCGCAGATGCAGCTCGCGGTCAGCCCGCGGCTGCGGCATCAGCCCCTGCTGCGCCGGGCCGGCGCGGCGGAGTGGGAAGAGGTCGACTGGGACACGGCGATGGACTGGTTCGCGCGCAAGTTCAAGGACTCGCGCGATGCCTCGTTCCGCGAGCGGGACGACGAGGGCCGGGTCGTGAATCGCGCCGACGGGATCTCCTGGGTCGGCAGCGCGACCGTCTCGAACGAGGACGCCTACCTCATCACGAAGACGATGCGCGCCATGGGCCTGGTCTACATCGATCACCAGGCCCGCATATGACACAGCCCCACGGTGGCCAGTCTGGCCGCCACGTTCGGTCGCGGGGCGATGACCAACCACTGGAAGGACATCAAGAACACCGATGTCATCCTGGTGATGGGCGCCAACCCGGCGGAGAACCATCCCTGCGGGTTCAAGTGGGCGGTCGAGGCGCGTGACAACCGCGGCGCCAAGCTCCTGACGATCGACCCGCGCTTCACCCGGACGTCGGCCGTGGCCGACCGGCACATGCAGATCCGGCCCGGCTCCGACATCGCGGTGCTCGGGGGCCTGATCCGCTACGCCCTCGAGAACGATCTGCACCACGCCGACTACGTGCGCGCGCACACCAACGCCACGTTCGTGGTCGGCGAGGAGTACGGCTTCGCCGACGGGCTGTTCGCCGGCTTCGACGAGGCCGCGAGCAACTACGACCGGACGGCCTGGGACTACGAGCGCGGGCCCGACGGCTACGTGCGCCGGGACCCGACGCTGGGGCACCCGCGCTCCGTCTTCCAGTTGCTCAAGCGGCACTACGACCGCTACACGCCCGAAGTGGTCGCCGACATCGCGGGCTGTTCCGTCGACGAGTTTCTCGAGATGGCCGAGATCATCTGCTCGACGGGACGCGCCGAGCGGGTCGGGACCATCATGTACGCGGTCGGCTGGACGATGCACACCGTCGGCAGCCAGATCATCCGGACCGCGGCGATCCTGCAGCTCCTGCTCGGGAACATCGGGCGCCCCGGCGGCGGCATCAACGCGCTCCGCGGCCACGCCAACGTGCAGGGGGCGACCGACCACGCCATCGTCGCCGGCATCCTGCCCGGCTACCTGAAGGTGCCGACGCCGCCGCAGACGTCGCTCGCCGCGCATCTGCGCGACTCGACGCCGCGGCCCCTCGTCGCCGACACCGTC
>JAPOWL010000522.1 GCA_026707615.1 Acidobacteriota bacterium
CGGGAGGACGGCGTGGCCCGGCGGCGCAACGTCCCGGTGCCCGACGGGGCGGCGGTCGCGCTGCTGGTCCAGGTGGAGTGGCCCCCCGGGACGGAGCCGACGCCGGAGGCGGCCTACGCCGAGATCGGCGCCGCCCTGGAAGCGGTCCCGGACCGCCACCCGGACGCCCCCCGCGGCCGGCCGGACGAGCCGCGGGTCCCGGCCCGGGACAGCGGGCCGCGCCCGCCGCTGCCGGACACGCCGCTCGGGCGCCTCTGCCGGCTCCTGGCCGACGCCGGCGTCCTCGACGACGCGGAGATCGCGCTACCTTCCGAACCGCACCGCCAGGCGGACTTCATCGCGGTCCGCGAGGCGGTGCCCGAGGGAGTCAATCGGCGGGTGGGCGAGGCGGCGCGGCGGCTGGGCCCCGCCGTGGCCAAGACCGCCGCCGACATGATCGTCCCGTTCGAGCGCGTCGCGGAGAGCCTCGACCTCTTCCGCGCCGCGTTCCGCGCCCGCGGGCTCGACTACGCCATCTGGGGGCACCTGTCGGACGGCAACGTGCATCCGAACGTCATCCCCCGTTCGGCCGACGACGTCGCGCGCGGCCGCGAGGCGATTCTCGAATGCGGGCGGGCGGTCGTCGCCCTGGGCGGATCGCCCCTCGCCGAGCACGGGGTGGGCCGCAACCCGGTGAAGCAGGCGCTGCTGGGCCAGCTCTACGGCGCCGCGGGGGTGGCCGAGATGCGCGCGGTCAAGGCGGCGCTCGATCCGGAGGGCAGGCTCGCCCCGGGCGTCCTCTTCCCCGAGACCGGCGGTTAGCGTTAGCGGCTGGGGCGCCCTCACGGTCGCGGCGGGAGTCTGCGTCGTGCGGCGCGCGCGCGGCACCGAGCGGCCCCCCGTACGTGCGAGCGGCCGGCTCGCGGCGAGCATGGCCCGCGGCGGAACCGGCCGCTCCCGAGGTCCGAGGCTGCGAGCGCCGTCAGTTGGCGGGGATGAGCGCGGCCTCCTCCGCCAGCCAGGCGTCGTAGTCGGCCTGCGTCATGATGCTCACGAAGCCGCGCATGCGGTAGTGGCCCAGGCCGCAGAGCTGCGAGCAGTTGACCTCGAAGTCGCCGATCAGGTTCGGCACCCACCAGACCGGGATCTCGATGCCGGGGACGGCGTCCTGCTTCACGCGCATCTCGGCGATGCCCATGCTGTGGATGACGTCCTGCGACGACAGGTAGACGATCACCGGCTTGTCGACCGGCAGGTTCATCTGGTTGATCGACACGATGTCGTCGGCGCCGTTCGGGTCGCTGCGATCGAGCCCGATGGAGTTGGTCGGCGTGATCAGGCTGAGGTCGCGGCGCCCGAAGCGGCCGTCCGCGCCGGCGTAGTGCGAGTGCCACTCGAACTGCTTGCCGATCATGCGGACGACGGTCGCCTCTTCCTCCGGCGGGACCTCGTTGACGCGGCTCGCCCAGGCCGGAATGGCGAAGCCGACGAGCAGCACCGCCTCGATGACCGCCACCGTGATCTCGAGGTAGCTCGACGTGTGGCTGGTGACGCCGGTGTAGTCGGCCTTCGGGTTGGCCTTGGCCCGGAAGCGGATCAGGGTGTAGATGAAGAAGGCGCCCCAGCCGACGAACAGCACCGCCATCAGCCAGTGGAGCAGCACGATCATGTTGTCGATCTCGGCGGCGTGCTCCGACGCCTGGATCGGCAGTCCCAGCAGTTCAGCCATCCTACGATTCCCCTCCGGGTTCGGCGCGGCGCGCCGCGGCGTCGAACGATGCGTCGTTCCCGAGCGCCTGCCGGGAACGCTTCAGCAAGTGGAACATGAAGCCGACGAAGCCGCTGAGCACGCCGCCCGTGACGCCGAGCAGCGTGAAGACGGCCCAGTTCAGGCTGCGGGCCTCGTCCGAGCCGGTCTCGAGGCCGAAGCAGATCGGGCACGCCGCGGCGACGGCCGGCGCCAGCACCAGCAGCGCCGCGGCCATCGGGACGGCCCGCGCGACGGACGAGCAGGTGGTGGTCATTGGCGATCTCCCGGTGCGCGGGCGTTCGGCCTCAGCGCATGCCTATCGCGCGCGTCTTCCGAACGAACCGCACCGCGTATACCGACATTCCCGCCACCGCCGCGAACGAGATCGCGGCGAAGGCGAGGTGGCCGAAGACGCCCCGCTCGCTCATGAACATCAGCGTGCCCCATACCGTCGTGAACGCGGCGAGCAGGATCGACGCCGCGATGAAGACGAGATGGATGGCTCGGAGCGACATCGGTCGACTCTGATTCCCGACGCGTGCTTCCGGTCAGTGCCCGCCGGTCTCGGCGGCCGGCGCGTTCGCGTTCGGCACCGTGTAGTACTCGCCCACCTTGTCGGCGTGGCCGAGCAGGGGGATGAACAGCAGCACGATGAAGAAGAACGCGGTCAGCAGCAGCGTCGCGTAGATGCCCTGCTTCTCCTCGATGAGGTGCATGAAGAAGCTCACCACCAGCGAGCCCTTGGTGGCCGCGATGATGAGGGCCACGGTGACGGCCAGCGGCACCCCGAAGGGGAGGTACGAGACCGCCACGGTGAGGACGGTCAGCACCGCGAGGGCGGCGCCGACCTTCATGTACGTTCTGATGTGGGCTTGTACGTCTTCACTCATGATTTGCCGTCCGTCCTACAGCAGGTAGAGCACGGGGAAGAGGAAGATCCACACCAGGTCGACGAAGTGCCAGTAGAGCCCGGCCGCCTCGACCCGGTTCGTGAACTGCGCCTTGTTCGTCTCCCACATCTTCGCGCCCGGGCCGAGGAAGTAGGAGTTCACGATGACGCCGCCGATGATGTGCAGCGCGTGCAGCCCGGTCATCGTGAAGTAGATGGCCAGGTAGGTGCTCGTCCACGGGAAGTTGCCGATCTCGAACTCGTGGTTGTACTCGAAGCCCTTGATGACCATGAAGACGAGCGCCAGGAACACGGTCAACCCCATCCACTGCTTGTAGCGGTCGAAGTTGTCCATCTTCAGCGAGGCGTAGGCCAGGACCATCGTGACGCTCGAGCCGATGAGCACGGCGGTGTTGACGGCGCCCAGCGGCACGTTCAGCACGTCCACCCCGAGCGGCCACTCCGGCGCGATCAGGCGCAGCAGCACGTAGGACGAGAAGAGCGCGCCGAAGAGCATGACCTCGGACGCCAGGAAGAGCCAGATGCCGAGCTTGACGTTGTTGAGCCCGGTATCGGCCCGTTCTTCGACGATGTACGGAATCTCCATGACGTTCGCTACACCTTGGCCGGTTCGGCCGCCGCCTGGTCCGGTTCACCCTGCATGAGGAAGTCATTCGCCGCGCCCGGGACGCTGTACTCGTACGGTCCGCGGTAGGCCACCGGCGGCGCCGAGAAGTTGCCGTGCGGCGGCGGCGACGGGGCCTGCCACTCGATGGTCGTGGCCTGCCACGGGTTGGCGCCCACCTTCTCGCCGCGCTTGATGCTGTTGAAGAAGTTGTAGATGAAGAAGAGCTGGAAGAACGCGAGGCCCCAGGCGCCGATGCTGATGACCTCGTTCAGCCACAGGACGTCGGCGTTCATCTGGTACTGCGCGCCGCCGTCGTACATCCGGCGGTTCATGCCGGCGCTGCCCTGGTAGAGCATCGGCAGGAAGACGACGTTGATCGTGATGAACGATCCCCAGAAGTGGATCCGGCCCAGGAGGTCGGACATCTTCCGGCCCGTCGCCTTCGGGAACCAGTAGTAGATGCCGCCGAAGAGCGCCATCAGCGTGCCCGGGGCGACCACGTAGTGGAAGTGGCCGATGACGTAGTAGGTGTCGTGCAGGTGGATGTCCGGCGCGGCCAGCCCCAGCGGCAGCCCCGTGAGGCCGCCGATGCCGAACATCGGCAGGAACGCCAGCGCGAAGAGCATCGGCACCGTGAAGCGGATCGACCCGCCGTAGAGCGTGATGAACAGCGCCGACAGGATGACGACGGACGGGATCGAGATGATCATCGTCGTCGTCTGGAAGAACGAGCTCATCGTCGTGCCCATGCCGGTCAGGAACATGTGGTGGGCCCAGACGACGAACGACATGAAGCCGAGGAAGACCACCGAGTAGACCAGCACGCGGTAGCCCCAGACGGGCTTGCGCGTGTTGTTGGCCAGGATCTCGGCCACGATGCCCATCGCCGGCAGGATGAGGACGTACACCTCGGGGTGGGCGAGGAACCAGAACAGGTGCTGCCACAGCAGCACGCTGCCGCCCCCGCTCGCCTCCCACGGCGCGTCGGCGTAGACGAGCCCGCTCGGCAGGAAGAAGCTGGTGCCGGCCACGCGGTCCATGAGCTGCAGCACGCCGGCCGCCTCGAGCGGCGGGAACGCGAGCAGCAGGAGGAACGCGGTGACGAGCTGCGCCCAGACGAAGAACGGCAGGCGCATGAAGCTCAGTCCCGGCGCCCGCAACTGGATCGTCGTGACGATGAAGTTCACCGAGCCGAGCAGCGACGACGTGATCAGGAAGATCATCCCGATCAGCCAGAGCGTCTGTCCGGTGGTCGCGAAGACGGAGAGCGGCGCGTAGGAGGTCCAGCCGGAGTTCGCGGCCCCGCCGGGCACGAAGAAGCTGGCGAACATGATGACGCCGCCCGCGAAGAACGACCAGTAGCTGGCCATGTTCAGCTTCGGGAACGCCATGTCGGGCGCGCCGATCTGGAGCGGCAGCACGAAGTTGCCGAAACCGCCGACGGCGAGGGGCACGACGCCGAGGAACACCATGATGGTGCCGTGCATCGCCCCGAGCTGGTTGTAGAACTCCGGCAGCATGATGCCGCCGGGCGCCCGCTCGTCGCCCAGCAGCCCGCCGATCAGCGGGATCGGCGCGCCGGGATAGGCGATCTGCCAGCGCATCAGCATCATCAGCCCGAAGCCGAACAGCAGGAAGAGGAGCCCGGTGATGGCGTACTGGATGCCGATCACCTTGTGATCGACGGAGAAGATGTACTGCCGCCAGAAGGACTCCTCGTGCCCGTGCTCGTGTCCGGCCTCGGCCTTCGCCGTGTGCTCGGCGGTGGTCACGTCAGACACCGTCGCGACTCCTTTCGTGCCACGTCCTGCGACCGCACACCCGCCCGGTGCTGAGGCAACCGGAGCGGCGCGGCCGGCCGTGATCTCGTGCCCCGATTCGTCGAGCGGCACCACTCCCGCCGTCGGGAGGGCGTCTCGCCCGCGAGATTCTATCCGGCCGGGAACGGGCCGCGCAACCCGCCGGCGGGGCCTCCACGACCCCATTCGCGGCGCCCCGCGGGCCGCCCGCGGCCGCCCGTCCGCGGGGAGTCCGCGCCGCGGAACGGCACCGACGCCCGGAGGTGGTCGCGCCCCGGGCGCAGCCATCAGGTGACGAGGGTGGGCTGCCCGACGCGGGTCCCGGGCGGCGCGGCAGCGTGGCG
>JAPOWL010000585.1 GCA_026707615.1 Acidobacteriota bacterium
CGGACCGCCCGCCCGGCCGCCGGGGCCGCCCCGACGCCTCCCGCCCCGCCGGACTACGCGCCGGGCAGCGCGGTCGCCACGCGCACGGCCTACGGCAACGCGCTCGCCGCGCTCGCCGCCGTCGACCCGCGGGTGGTCGCGCTCGATGCCGATGTCAGCAACTCGACGTTCAGCCAGACCTTCGAGCGCGAGCACGGCGACCGGTTCTTCGAGACCTTCATCGCGGAGCAGGCGATGATCGGCGCCGCGATGGGGCTCGCGAGCCGCGGGGCCATCCCCTTCCCGTCCACGTTCGCCGCGTTCCTGACCCGGGCCTCCGACTTCATCCGCATGGCGGGCATCGGCCGGATGAACCTGAAGATCGCCGGATCGCACGCCGGCGTGTCGATCGGCGAGGACGGGCCGTCGCAGATGGCGCTCGAGGACCTCGCCATGATGCGGGCCGTCCCCGGCTGCGCCGTGCTCTACCCGTGCGACGGCATCAGCGCGGAGCGGCTCGTGGCGGCCGCCGCGCGCCACGAGGGGATGGTCTACATCCGCACCACCCGTCCCAGGACGCCGGTACTCTACACGGCCGACGACGAGTTCCCGATCGGCGGGTCGAAGGTGGTGCGCGCGTCGCCGGACGACGCGGCGACCGTCGTGGCGGCGGGCGTCACCGTGTTCGAGGCGTTGCGCGCGCACGACGAGCTGGCGGCCGAGGGTATCGCGGTGCGCGTCATCGATGCCTACTCGGTGCAGCCGGTCGACCGCGAGACGCTGCTCGCCGGGGCCCGCGCCACGGGAGGCCGCATCCTCACCGTCGAGGACCACTACGCGGCCGGCGGACTCGGCGACGCGGTGAGCGAGGCGCTCGCGGGGGACGCCGTTGCGGTGGAGCGCCTCGCGGTCCGCGACATCCCCCGCAGCGGCCGGTCCGAGGAACTGCTCGAGCGCCACGGCATCTCGGCCTCCCACATCGTCCGCGCGGTGCGGCGGCGGGTCGGGGCCGGAACGGCGAGCGCCGGATCCGGAGCCGCAGCCGGCTGACGGCCGTCGCGTCCGGCGAAGGAGGCGGCGTGGCACCTGCGGGGCTGCTCGCGCACCTGACGACGAGAAGCGCGCCCTCACGCTGCGCGGCGGCCGCGGTCCTGCTGACGGTCCTCTGGCTGGTCGCCCGCACCCTGGCCCCCGCCGGCGGGCTGACCCGCACCTACTTCTACCCCCTGCCTCGCGAGGCCGACCCTCGGGCGCTCGCGCTCGCGACCGGTGCGGGCACGCAGGAGGAGGCGGCGTCGGGCGTCGACCTCGATTTCCTCGCCGAGCGGGGCCGGCCGACGCGCGACTACCTCGTCCGGTGGCGGGGCGTCTGGTATTCCCCCACCGCGGAGCGCATCGATCTGCACGCCGGCGCCGACGACGGCGTGGTCGTGCGGCTCGACGGCGCGACCCTGATCGAGCGCAGCCCCGCGGCCGGCATGCACACGGAGACCGTGAGCGTCGAGCTCGGCGCCGGCCCGCACGAGCTGGAGATCCGCCATTGGCAGCGCGGCGGCGGGAACCGCCTGAACCTGCAATGGGCGCCGGCGGGGCGCGAGCCCGCGGCCCTGGGATCCGGGCGCCTGTTCCCCGCCGACCCCGGGGTGGCCGGGTACTGGCTCCGCGTCGCCGCAGCCGGGCTGGGGAATGCAGTGCTGCTGGCCTGGGTGGGCGTCCCGGTCCTGCTGTTCGGACGCATGGCCTGGGGGCAGGCCTCCCGCATGACCGCGCGCGAGGCCTGGAGCCGCCTGCGCACGGCGGCGTTGCCCGCGCTGCTCGTTCCGGCTCAGGTCCTGCTGTTCGGGCCGTGGACGGTGCATGCGACCAATCGGGAGCAGTTCCTCGCCCCGTTCGCGAGCGTCGCGTCCGGCGGGATCTGGGGGCTGGCGCCGGCCGCGACGACGCTGGCGGCGCTGGCGCTCCTGCTGCCGCCGCGCGCGTGCCGGCGCTACGTGGCGCTGCTCGGCGCGGTCGGGGTGCTGCTCTGGGTCCAGGGCAACCTGCTCGTCGGCGACTACGGGCGTCTCGACGGCGCCGGGCTCGACCTGTCGCCGCGGCCGTGGCGTGCCTCATTCGAGGCGGCGCTCTGGATTGGCGTGGTCGCGCTCGCGCTGTCCTTCGCGCGGACGGTCGCGCGCGCGGCGCCGACGGCGAGCGGGTTGCTGATGGCCCTCCAGGCCGCCGCGCTGCTGCTCCCGGGGCTCGCGCCGGACAGCCGCCCGAGCGGCGCCGGAGCCAGCCCCGCCGATGCCTGGCGCCTGGCGCCGCCGGCGATCTACGAGCTGTCGGGCACCCGGAACCTGATCCACATCGTCCTGGACATGTTCACCTCGCACGTCTTCGCCGACGTCGTCCGCGACGACCCCGCGCGGTTCGACCGCGACTGGTCCGGGTTCACGTACTATCCGGACCACCTGGGCGCCCTGCGGCGCACCGACGGCAGCCTGCCGGCGATGCTGACCGGGGCGGCGTTCCGGAACGAGATGCCGATGCGCCGCTTCCGCGCCGGCAACGCGACCATCTTCGAGGCCCTCGGCCGGCAGGGGTACGGGCTGCGGTCGTTGACGCCGTTCCCCTCCGTCGGTCACCCGGACCCCTCCCGGCCCGGCGCCGAGGGGGCGATTCGCTACACGATTCCGAATCCCTTCAGCCCCTACCGCGACTATCTCGACGCCGCGTACGCGCAACTCCTGGACCTGTCGTTGTTCCGGCACGCGCCCCACGGGTTGAAGGAGCGGGTGTACCGCGAGGGGCAGTGGCTGGTGCAGGCGTGGCGCGCGGGCGGCCCCGACGCCGCCCCGCGCGCGGAGCTCCCCATCAGCAGCCTGGCGTTCCTCGCCGAGTTCACCGACCGGCTGCGGGTCGGCGGGGATGCCCCGGTGTACACCTTCCTGCACCTCGTCACACCGCACCCCCCGCTGGTCACCCAGGAGGACTGCACCTACGCGGGTCGCCCCCTCGCGCATACCGTCGAGAGCTACTCCGCCCAGGCGCGGTGCGCCCTGCTTGCGGTCGGGGCGTTGCTCGAGCGGCTCCGGGAGCTCGGTCTCTACGACCGCAGCGGAATCGTCGTCACCTCCGACCACGGATGGGACGTGTTCACCCCCGCGGAGCATCCGCTGCGGGGCATGCACTCGCCGGCCGGCCCCCTCGACCGGATCGCGACCGATGCCTCCCCCCTGCTGCTGGTCAAGGCCGCCGGCGCGCAGGGTCCCCTCCGGATCTCGTACGCCCCGACCGCGATCACGGACGTGCCGGCCACGCTGCTCGACCTCGCCGACCTGCCGAACACGCTCGAGCGCGGCACGTCGGCGCTCGCACTCGATCCGGAGGCGCCGCGCGAGCGGACCTACGCGACCCACGACGGCGAGGCGACATGGAGACGGCCCTACTACGATCTCCTGCACGTGTTCGCGGTGAACGGGCGCGTCACCGACCCCGGGGCGTGGCGCTACGAGCGGGCGGCGTTCGCCCCGACTCCCGATCGCGCAGCTCAGTGGCGCGCGCATCGGGTCGGCCTGCGGGACGACGACGGTGCGCCGGCGCCGTCCGGTCGATCGGTCTATCGGACCGCCGCCTACGCCGCCTTCTTCGTGCGGCCCGACACCCCGCGCGTTGCCTTCGACGTGCGCAGGTTGACGGACGACCCGTCTCCGCAGGAGGTGACGGTGCGGGTGGACGGGCGGGTCGCCGGCCGGCACCGCCTGGCCGACGACGCGTGGCGGACGCTGGAGTACGCGGTGGCCCCGCGCGGCGCGGACGACAGCCCGTTCTGCGTCGAGCTGCTCGTCAGCCCGGGCCGGCGCGACGCCGACGGCGCGCACCACGGCGTGCTGCTGCGCGGGGATTTCACTCCACCCTGATCCTGCAGAGTCCTTCGGAGGGCGGTACCGGTCGATGTTCTCAGCCGCTGCGATGGCGTCAGACCAGCGTGCTGATGGGAGCCGGTGTCGGACCGCCTGTTCATGTTTCGAGTCGGTCTTGGGGGTCCGGGGGCTGCCCGCCATGACGGCGCAGCAGGCGGCGCGCCGCGTCGATGTCGGCCTGGGCGGCCCGCTCGCGGAAGAACCCGGCCGTCCGGAGTGCCGAGACCTTCTCGGCCACGGCCGTCGTCACGAACTGGTTGATGCTGGTGCCGTCGGCCTTGCTGATCTCGGCCACGGCCGCCTTCAACGACGTGGGCAGGCGCAGGGGATAGGTGGTGAGCTGTCTCTTCATGGCGTCAGACGTCCGTCTCGCACGCCGGAGCATACCTCCCTTCCGGGGCGGCTTCGGCTCGCCAAGACCGGCCGCCGCGTACCGGGAGCCGTCGTTGCGGCTCGCGTCCCGACCGGCGCCCCGCTACAATCGGCGGGCGCGCGTCGTGCCGCGGTCCTGCGGCACGGGAGCCCCGGTGGCGCGCCGATGATAGAGACGAGGACCGAGATGCCGAAGCTGCGAACTCGTTGGCCGGTCGGAGCGAGCGCTCGGGTTACGCTCATGGCGGTGGCCGCAACGGTGGGAATCACGATGCTCGATGGCGGCGCGGCGATGCGCGCGCAGTCGCAGGATGCGCTCGGGCACGGCTACAGCCGCCCCGCCCGCAGCCCGCACGGCAGCCGCTCGGAGGTCGTCGCGCCGCACGGGATGGTGGCGGCCAGTCAGCCCCTCGCGGCGCAGGTCGGCATCGACATCCTGAAGGCGGGCGGGAACGCGATCGACGCCGCGGTGACCGTCAACGCCATGCTCGGGCTGGTCGAGCCGCACATGAACGGAGTCGGCGGCGACCTGTTCGCCCTCGTCTGGGACGCCGGGACCGAGCGCCTCTACGGGCTGAACGGGACCGGCCGCGCGCCCTACGAGATCAGCCGCGAGACGCTGGTCCGGCAGGGCTACGAGCGCATGCCGGGGAACGGGCCGCTGACGTGGACGGTGCCCGGCGCCGTCGATGCCTGGCACGAGCTGCTCGAGCGCTTCGGCACGATGGACCTGGCCGAGGTCCTGGCCCCCGCCATTGCCTACGCGCGCGACGGCTTCCCGGTGAGCGAGATCATCCAGGGGCAGTGGGCCGGCGCCGCCCTCGCTCTGGCGCAGTGGCCCGACTCCGCCGCCACCTACCTGCCGGACGGCCGCCCGCCGCGGGTGGGGGAGAGGTTCCGGAACCCGCGGCTCGCCGCCACCTACGAGGCAATCGCGCGGGGCGGTCGCGACGCCTTCTACAAGGGCGACATCGCGCGCCGCATCGTCGCCTTCAGCGAGGCGAACGGCGGCTACTTCACGATGGCCGACTTCGAGGACCACTCGTCGGCCTGGGTCGAGCCCGTCAGCACGAGCTACCGCGGCTCCGACGTCTGGGAGGTCCCGCCGAACAGCTCCGGCATCCTCGCCCTG
>JAPOWL010000330.1 GCA_026707615.1 Acidobacteriota bacterium
CGCGGAGCGCCGCCCCCCCGCGCGCGCGGCGCGAAGCGGAGCGGGTGCGTTGACAGTCGACGAGTTCGACGCGCTCGTGGCGGAAGCCCGGGAGATCGCCGAGGAGGCGATTGCGCAGATCTGGCCGCAGTACGGCCGCGAGCTGCAGAACATCGAGGTCGTCGTCGCGGACGAGCCGCCGCCGGAGACGCTGCGCGAGATGGGCATGACCCCGCCCGACACGCTGTACGGCCTGTACGACGGGGTGCCGCTGAACGAGCGGGGCTGGGACTACGGCAACGCCCTGCCGGACGTCATCAGCATCTTCCGGGGCCCGATCATCCGGGACTGCGCCGACGACGACGAGATCGTGCAGGAGGTCTCGTTCACCATCGTGCACGAGTTCGCGCACTACGTGGGGATGACGGAAGAGGAGATCCAGGAGATCGAGGATCGCTTCTGGTACGGCGACGACGGCGCGGACGAGGACGACACCCCGTAGCGAGCCCGGCACGGGGAGCTCGAGCCGACCCGCCCTTCGCGAGGGCGAGCCGGCTCGTGGCAGGACTCCTAGTGCGTCGGCCAGAGCACGCCCTGGCTCTTCTCGCCCTCGGCGCCCTCCGGCACCGGGCCCATCCCCTTGTAGAGGAACTTCTGCACGCGCGAGCCCTCGTAGGTCTCGGTCGTGTAGATGTTGCCGTCGGAGTCGACCGCGATGCTGTGCACCGCGAAGAACATGCCGGGCTGGCGGCCGCCGTCGCCGAACGCGGTGAGGACCTTCATGGTCTCGCGCTCGATGATGTAGACCTTCATGTTCTGCCCGTCGGCGAGATACAGGAACCGCTGCTCGGGGTCGGGCGAGAAGTCGATGTCCCACGTCGAGCCCTGGAGGCGGGTGTGCGTCGCGATGAGCGCCTCGCGGACGAACGTCCCGTCCCTGCGGAAGACCTGGACGCGGTCCTCGGCGCGATCGCACACGTAGACCAGCCCGTCGTTCGAGATCTCGCCGCAGTGGACCGGCCCGCGGAACTGCTGCGCCGGGGTGCCGCCGGGCTGGTAGGGCCCGCCGAAGTCGTAGTCGTCATCCGGTACGTTGCCGTAGGCGCCCCAGAAGCGCTTCAGCTCGCCGGTGTCCGCGTCGACCACCGCGACGCGCTTGTTGTAGTAGCCGTCGGCGAAGTAGGCCTCGTTGGCATCCGGGTCGATGCCGATCTTGGCGACGCGGCCGTAACTGTCCTGGGAGTGGCTGTCGCGCTGGAAGATGCGGTTGCCCTCGTCGTCCTCACCGGTGACGCGGGCGTTGTGGCGGCCGGCCTGCAGCAGGAACTCGCCGCTCCGCGTGAACTTCAGCACGTGGGCGTCGCCGCCGCCGTTGCCGCCGATCCAGACGTTGTCCATGTGGTCGACGGTGATGCCGTGGTTCGACTCCGGCCACACGTAGTCGCCGGTCTCGGTGCCGGGGCCGCCCCAACTGTCGAGCAGGTTGCCCTCCTGGTCGAACACGAGCACGGGCGGGCCGGGCTGGCAGCACTCGCTGATCGGCGGGTCGTAGGTCATCCCGATCTCGGTGCCGCCCTGGAAGTTGTCGGGCGTGTTGCGGTGCACGACCCAGATGTTGTCGCGCGAGTCGACGTCGACGCCGATGGTCGGCCCCATCAGCCAGTGGTTGGGCAGGTTCTTCGGCCACAGCGGATCGACCTCGAACATGGGCACCATCACGGCGTCGTCCTGGCCGGCGCTCTCGGCCGCTTCCTTCGCCATGGTGCCGGCGCACGCGACGGCGAAGCCGGCGGCCGCCACCAGCGTCAACAAAGCGAGCTTTCGGATCATCCTGACCTCTCCCCCTGGCGATGACGTCGCGGATCGGTACGCCCGGACCGCGCCGCACGCAGCCACACTTCGCGCGGGCTGCCCGTGCTCATTGTCGAACTGCGGCCCCGCTCCGCGTCGCGGGGCGGGCTGCCGCCCGAACGCGCCAGTATACTTTGGAAGCCGGGCCGCAGTCTGCGCTGCATCGGGTGCGGCGCGGGCGCGCCGCGGACTCGCGACGCGGGCGTCCCCGCCCGAGGCAGGCGAAGATCGAATCCGGTCCGCTCCCGGCGTGGCCCGCGCGCACGGCGACCGGACGGAAAGGCATGTCGTGAGGCAAGCGTCGGATGGAATCGAGCGGTCCGTGCGGCGGGGGGGGCGGCCCGCGACGCCGCGGTGCCCCGTCCGCCTTCCGCACGGGCTCGGGCGACGGGCATTGATCCTCGTGGTGGCCGCGGGGCTGCTCCTCGGCTTGCGCGCCGATCCCGAGGCACACGACATCCCGAGCGACGTGACCGTGCAGGCGTTCGCCAGGCCGGAGGGCGAGCGCCTCCGCCTGCTGGTCCGGGTGCCGCTCGAGGCGATGCAGGACATCAACTTCCCCCTGCGGGGCCCCGGCTACCTGGATCTGGAGGGCGCGGAGCCGCTGCTGCCGGACGCCGCCCAGCTCTGGCTCGCGCAGGAGGTGGAGATCTACGAGGACGGGGTCCGGCTCGCGGAGCCGGAGATCGCGGCCCTGCGGCTGTCGCTTCCCTCCGACCGCTCGTTTCAGGCCTACGACACGGCTCTGGCCAACATCCTGACCGGCGAGCGGCTCCCCGACAGCCTGCAGATCATCTGGCGCCAGGCGATGCTCGACGTCGTGCTCGACTACCCGATCGCGTCCGAGGAGTCGAGCTTCGCCATCCGGCCGGGCGTCGAGCGGCTCGGGATGCGGGTCGTCACCGTGCTCCGCTTCATCACCCCGGAGGGTGCCGAGCGGGCCTTCGAGCTGCGCGGCGACCCCGGCCTGGTGACGCTCGATCCGCGCTGGCACCAGGCCGCGGCGCGCTTCGTCGCCTCCGGGTACGAGCACATCCTCGACGGCACCGACCACCTCCTGTTCCTCCTCTGCCTGGTCGTCCCGTTCCGCCGCTTCCGGGCACTGGTGCCGATCGTCACCGGCTTCACCGTGGCGCACTCCGTAACGCTCATCGCCTCGGCGTACGGGATGGCGCCCGACTTCCTGTGGTTCCCGCCGCTGGTCGAGACCCTCATCGCCATCTCCATCGTGTACATGGCGTTCGAGAACATCCTGGCCGCCGGTTCCGGCGACGGGACGCCGGTCCGGCGCCGCTGGCTGATGGCCTTCGGCTTCGGTCTGGTGCACGGCTTCGGCTTCTCGTTCGCCCTGCGGGAAACCCTGCAGTTCGCCGGCTCGCACCTCGTGACGTCGCTCCTGGCCTTCAACGTCGGGGTCGAGCTCGGGCAGCTCCTCGTCATCGCGCTCGCCGTGCCGTTGCTCGAGCTGCTGTTCCGCTTCCTCGTGGCGGAGCGCGCCGGCATCATCGTGATCTCGGCGCTCGTCGCGCACACGAGCTGGCACTGGATGCTGGAGCGCTACGACGTGCTCAGCCAGTACCCCATCACGTGGGCGGCGCTGGCGAGCGCCCTCCTGATCGGCATCCTGCCGTGGCTGGTCGGGATGCTGGCCGCGGCCGCCGCGGCGCGGGCGGCGGTGCGCTACCTCCGGCGGCCGGGCCCGGTCGGGGGCGCGGCGGGCGCCGACTGACCGATGCGGCGGCACCGAAGGCCGATCGCCGTGCTGGGCGCCGTGCTGGCGATGGCGGTCGCCTCCCCCGCCCGCGCGCAGCCGACCGATCCCGCCGCCGAGTCCGCGGAGGGTCCGGAACCGCAGCGTCTCCCCCGCGAACCGGCGGCGGGCCTTTCTCTTGCTCCCGCCGAGCTGTACCGCGTCGCCCCGCAGCGCACGGAGCAGCCTCCCCGCATCGACGGTCGGCTCGACGAGGAGGTGTGGCGGTCCGCGGCGGTCATCGACGCCTTCGTGCAGCAGGAGCCGTCGGAGGGCGAGCCCGCCACCGAGCCAACCGTCGTCCGGCTCCTCTACGACGCAGGCGCCCTCTACATCGGCGTCGAGGCGTTCGACTCGCGCCCGGAGGCGGTGATTGCGACCGAGATGCGCCGCGACTCGCCGCGGCTCTTCGACGAGGACAACTTCCAGGTCATCCTCGACACCTTCCGCGACCGGCGCTCCGGCTACATGTTCGTCACCAGCCCTCTCGGCGCGAAGCTCGAGCAACAGGTGGCCGAGGAAGGCGAGGGCGGCTTCCGGGGCTCGAACAGCCCGAACGTCAACGTGAACTGGGACGGCGTGTGGGACGTCCGGGCCCGGCGCACCGGCGAGGGCTGGGTGGCGGAGATCGCCATCCCGATGGTCACCCTCCGTTTCCCCGACGCCGAGCGGCAGGTCTGGGGCGTCAACTTCATGCGCAACATCCGGCGCAAGAACGAGCAGGTGTTCTGGGCGCCGATCTCGAAGGAATACACGCTGACGCGGGTCAGCCTCGCGGGGACGATGACGGGCATCCGCGACGTGAGCCGCGGTCTCGACCTGCGGCTGACGCCGTACGCGCTGGCGGGCGGCCGGCAGGACCGTGCGGCAGGCGGACTCGACACGTCGGGCTCCGGGGACTACGGCCTGGACGTCAAGTACGGCGTCGCGTCGGGACTCAACCTGGACCTGACCCTGAACACCGATTTCGCGCAGGTCGAGGTGGACGAGCAGCAGGTCAACCTGACCCGCTTCCCCCTCTTCTTCCCCGAGAAGCGCGACTTCTTCCTCGAGAACGCGGGGATGTTCAGCGTCGGCGCCCGCGGGAGCGGCTTCGGGCGCCTCGCCGACCTCTTCTTCACGCGGCGCATCGGACTGTCGGACACCGGGCAGCCGATCCCGATCATCGGCGGCGCCCGGCTGACGGGCAAGACGGGGCGCAACAACGTCGCCGCGATGAACATCACGACGCAGTCCGCGTTCGGCAGCGCCGGCGAGAACTTCTTCGTGGGCCGCTACAGCCGCGACATCCTGGCCCGGTCGAAGGTGGGCGGCATCGTCATCAGCAAGGACGCCGTCGACGGCGGGCGCTACAACCGCACGTTCGCCGCGGACACCACCCTGGCCGTGCACCGCAACTTCACGATGACCGCGTTCCTGGCCAAGACCGAATCACCCCCCGAGGCGCTGGCCGCACGCCGGCGCAGCCCGGCGGCCGCGAGCGTGGGGGCGGTGGGGGGCGACATGGCGGGCTACGTCCGCGGGACGTGGCTCAGTCCGGGCTGGCACGTCTACAGCGAGTTCGCGGAGCTCCAGGACGACTTCAACCCGGAGGTCGGCTTCGTGCCCCGCGTCGGGATCCGGACGTCCAAGTTCCACGGCGAGTGGAACCCGCGCCCCGGGCGCTGGAACATCCGCATGTTCGACCCGATGTGGAACATCACCTACACGACGGACGTCCAGGCGACGGGCCCTGGGGACGGCACGGTCTCGGCGGCCTGCACCACATCGCGCT
>JAPOWL010000095.1 GCA_026707615.1 Acidobacteriota bacterium
AGGTCGGTACCGGCAACGTGCAGCTGGCCACCGGCTCCACCCCCTTGCTGCAGGGGTCGGCGCGGGCGTTCAGCTCGGCGACCAGGGGCTTCGTGACCCCCATGCCCACCTACTCGACCAGCCTGGCCACCGCCCGGCAGATCGGGGCGGGGACGACGGAGGTCGATCTGGACGGCTCGCTCGCCATCGATCTCGACGCGCTGGCGGACGCGTCCCGCGGCGCCGGCCTGGTCTATCTCTGCAATCCGAACAACCCCACCGGCACCGTACACGGGCCCGGAGCCGTGGAGCGCTTCGTACGCCGCGTGCTGCGTGAATCGCCGGACACCAGGATTCACGTCGACGAGGCCTACATCAACTACGGCCGGCCCGGCAGCATCGAGACCGCGGTGCCTCTGGCGCTGGAAGACGAGCGCGTGTTCGTCACCCGGTCCTTCTCGAAGGCGCACGGCATTGCGGGCCTGCGGGTCGGATACGGCCTCGGCCAGGAGCAGACCCTCGCGAAGATCCGCGGCGCCTGGGGCATGGGCGACGTCAACATGCTGGGCGCGATAGCCGCGATCACGGCGTTCGAGGACACGGAGCACATCGACTGGGAAGTGCGGGAGAACGCCGAGGTTCGCGACGGCGTCATCGCTGCCTTCCGCGACATGGGCTTCGACGTGCCCGACTCCAACACCAACCACATCTTCGTCAACATCGGACGTCCCGCACAGGAGTTCCGCGAGGCGTGCCTGGAGCGCAAGGTGCTGGTGGGCCGCGACTTCCCGCCGCTGCATACCACGCACTGCCGAATCTCGATCGGCAGCCGGGAGGAGATGGCGGCGGCGATGAAGGTGTTCAAGGAAGTCCTGGCGTAACTCGACCTTTGACGCGACGAGAGGGGGCAGCGATGTCAGGCATCGTCCGGCTCGATCGAAGAGCCTTCATGAGAAACGCCGGCGCGACCGCCATCGCCGGCGCCGCCGGCCTGGCCGGCGGTGCGAGCCCGGCGGCGGCGCAGAGCGCGGCCGGCTCGGCCGGCTCGACCAGCGTCCCGCGCCTGCCCGACGGCAGGTATGACTTCGACACGCCCTACGACCGTGTCGGCACCGACTGTTCCCGGTGGGACGGTCCCGCTCTCCGCTATCCGGAGGGCGTGTTCAAGTACGGCATGGGCGTGGCGTCGATGGACTTCGAGTGTGCGCCGTGCATCACCGAGGCCCTGCACGAGAGGATCCAGCACCACAACTGGGGCTACCTGAGCACCACCGAACCCCTTCGGGACGGCATCCTGAAGTGGAACGGTGAACGCCACGGTCTGGATCTGGACCCTGCCTCCATCGTCATCTCCGACGGCGTCTACCCGGGCGTCATCGCGGCGCTGCGCTCGTTCGTGCCCATCGGGAACAAGGTGCTCCTGACCACGCCGGCGTACTCGGGGTTCTACGGCATGGCCCGCGCCGCCCGGGTGGACACCGTCGACAGCCGGATGCTCTACCGGAACGGGCGCTACGAGATCGACTGGGACGACCTGGAGTCGAAGATGACCGCGGACGTGCGGGCGATCATCGTGTGCAACCCGCAGAACCCGACCGGCAACGTGTGGACGGAGGAAGAGCTGCTCCGCATCGGCCGCCTGGCCCTCGAGCACGAGGTCGTCGTGCTGGCGGACGAAATCCACTCCGACGTCATCCGCGCCGGGCATCGGTACACCCCGTTCGCGAGCGTGCCGGATGAAGCGGTGGTGAACAACAGCGTGACCTTCAACGCCATCAGCAAGACCTTCAACCTGGCGGCGATGAAGAACGCCTACTACTACTCCAGGAACCCCACCCTGCTCGCCCGCGTGAACCAGTTCCACCGCGCGGAGCTCAGCACGCTGGGCGTCGTGGCCAACACCGCGGCGTATCGCGACGGCGCCGAGTGGTTCGACCAGGCCAACGCCTACATGGACGACAACCACACGTTCGTCGAGAGCTTCGTCAGGCAGCACATGCCCGACGTGGGCTATACCCGCAACGAAGGCACGTTCATGACCTTCCTGGACTTCAGCAAGGTCATGGAGCGCATCGGCGCGGAGGAGGCGGCGGCGCAGGGCGACGACACCGCCGAGGAGTACTTCCGGGACTGGCTGACCCACCAGTCGGGTGTCTATCTGAATCCCGGTTCCATCTACGGCAGCGGCGGAGGGGGCCACATGCGAATGAACGTGGCCTCGTCGCGCCGGATCCTGCGGGAGGCGTGCGAAGCGATGGCAGCGGCCGTTCGCAGCGTGTAGCCGTCGTCCTTCGCGTACTCGATCCGGGCGAAGAGATCCGAGCCATGGTGGTCGCCGGGGAGGCGCTCCCCCGCCGTACGGTCCTGCGCGGCCTCGGCGCGAGCATTGCGTTGCCGCTGCTCGGCGGCATGGTCCCGGCCTTTGCCGGACTCCGCAACGGCGGAGTCCGGACGATGACCCCTACAACCACACGGCTTGGCACTGTCGTCGGCAAGTCGGCGAGCGACATCCGGATCTTCCGGGGCATCCCCTATGCCAAGCCCCCGGTGGGGGAACGACGCTTCCGGGCGCCGGAACCCCATGGGCCCTGGTCGGGCACGCTGGACGCCACCAGGCCGGGTAATCGCGCGATGCAGCCCGAAACCCCGGTCAACCCGCCGGCGGCGGAGGCAATCAGCGAGGACTGTCTGTCCTTGGACATCTACACCCCCGCCGCGGACGGTCGCGCCCGGCCGGTGTTGTTCTGGATTCACGGCGGCGCCTACTACGTCGGTTCCGGCAACGACCACGACGGCTCCGTCCTCGCCGCCCAGGGCGACGTGGTGGTGGTCACCGTCAACTATCGGCTCGGCGTGTTCGGCTTTCTCGACCTGTCGAAGCACGACGACGACCTGGCCGGATCCGCGTCCAACGGTTTGCGCGACCAGATCCTGGCCCTGACCTGGGTGCGGGACAACATCGCCGATTACGGTGGTGACCCCGACAACGTGACCATCTTCGGCGTGTCCTCCGGCGGCGGCTCCGTCAACGCCCTTCTGGCCGCGCCCTCCGCCGACGGCCTGTATCACCGCGCCATCGCTCACAGCGGCACCGCCATCACCACCGCACCGGCGCCCCTGGCCTCGGCACTGGCCGCACACCTGAAGGTGGACGAGGGAGAGTTGCTCCCTCACCTCGGACAGCTCCCCGCCGAAGAGTTGCTGGCGGCGCAACTCGCCTCCGGCATCACGCTCCAGGCCAGCGTCGACGGCGTGGTGGTGACTCGGGATACCTACCAGGCGATCGCCGAGCGTGCCGAGCGCGGCGTGCCCTACATCGCCGGCTCCAATCGGGACGAAGGTACCCTTGTCACGTCGCTCGCCCCCGAAGGGACGACCTTCGACCCCATGAGCGCTGTCCTCGGGGCAATGACCGTCGACCTCCTCCACCCCGGCACGGACCCCGGCGAGTACCTCGCTGCGCTGCAGGACGCCTATCCCGACGATACCGGCAAGACCCTCACGGAGCGGGTGTGGACCGAGATGTTCCGGCGCGCCGCCATCCGCACCAGCGAAGCGGTTACCGCGGCCGGGTCCCGCGGCTGGCTGTACCGTTTCGACCTGCCCTCGTCCGTCATGGACGGTGCCCTCGGCGCCACGCACGGCTGTGAGGTGCCGTTCACGTTCAACCACTATGCGCGTCCGGAGACTTCGCGCATCCCCTTGACGCTCTACGATCCGCAGGACCCGGTGGTCCGCCAACTGGCAGAACGGTGGTCGAACACGGTGCTGGCCTTCGCGCGCACCGGCGATCCCAACGGTGCCGGTCTGCCGCACTGGTCTCCCTATTCGGCGGACCGCCGCGGGGTCCTGATCCTGGACGCCGCTTCGCGCATCGAGCAGGACCCGGATAGCGAATTACGCAAGCGGTGGGGCGACGCGTGAGGGAACGGCTCCGATGACTGCGGTCGAAGGATCCGCCGCCGGCGATAGCGTGCGCATCGGATCCTGACGCTCGCATGAGCCTCCGCATCGAGCCCGAGTCTCCCGGCGTTCCGCGGACGATCTCGGACCGTTACCGTGGTTCCGGCAGGGCGAACACGTAGAGCGCGTTGCCGCCCTCCGGGATGAACACCTCCGGGGTCATCTGCGTGGTGAGGTAGCGAAAGGCGCCCCCCAGCGCGGCGGGGACGGCGACGAATTGCCGGCCGCCGGCCTCGTAGGTGATGGGGTAGCCGTGCGCCGCGGCGCCGAGGCGCGTCTCCCACAGGACCTCGCCCGTCTCGACGTCGAACGCCCGGTAGTAGCGGTCGGCGTCGCCGGCGAAGACGAGGCCGCCGGCCGTCGTGAGCGTCGAGGTCAGGAAGGCGGCGCGCTGCTCGCGGCTCCACAGCTCGTCCATCGTGCGCACGTCGTAGGCGGCCAGCTTCCCCACGTTGCCGTTCGAGCCGGGCATCTCCCAGAACTCGGCGCGGCCCGCCTCGCCGCCGCCGCCTTCGACGAACTCGACGGCCCGCCCGGTCAGGAAGTTGCAGGCCTGGTGGAGCGGAATGACGAGGGCGCCGGCACCGGGGTGATAGGCGGACGCCTGCCAGTTGTGGCCGCCGAGCGCGCCGGGGCAGGACGGCACGCGGTCGCCGACGCCCGCGTCGCGGATGTCCGGCCGGTAGGTCAGCTCGCCCGTGGTCCGATCGATGGACTCGAAGACGTCCTGGTAGACCGTCTCGCGCAGGTCGACCAGCGCCCCGGTCCGGCGGTCGAGCTTCCAGAGGATGCCGTCCTTGCCGATCGTGAACAGCCACCGTTCGCCGTCGGCGTCCACCAGCACCCGCTCGTACACGATGTCGAGGTCCAGCGTCTCGCCCGGCGCATGCTGGAAGTACCACTGCACCTGCCCGGTGCGCGGATTCAGGGCCAGCGTGGAGTTGGTGTAGAGCGCGTCCTGCCGCGTCGTCATGCCGCGGCTCGCCGCCACCCACGGCTTGGCCTGCGCCGTGCCGATGTAGAAAAGGCCGAGGTCGGGGTCGTAGCTCCCGGGGATCCACGCGTCGCCGCCCGCGCGCAGGAACGGCGGCGTGTCGCCCCACGAGGCGTCGTTGGGGTCGCCCGGGAGCGCGATCGTCGACGTTCGCCACAGCTCCTCGCCGGTGTCCGGGTCGTGGCCGGTCAGGAAGCAGGTCTCGTCCTTGTAGCGCTGGCACCCGTTGATGCCGCTCACGACGACGCCGTCGGCGATGACGGGTCCGCCGAACTGCATGAACCCCTGCGTGTAGTCGGCCTTCACGGTCCGCCATACCTCGGTGCCGGTCCGCGCATCGAGCGCGACGAGGGCCGCGTCGTAGGTGGCCAGGTAGACCTTGTCGCCGTAGAGGGCCAGGGTGCGGGTGGCGCCCC
>JAPOWL010000153.1 GCA_026707615.1 Acidobacteriota bacterium
GGCGGCCCGTCGGGCCGGCCGTAGTGCAGTAGGTGCAGGTTGTCGAGCGGGGGGATGGGCACGCTGTTCAGGGGCAGCTCGGGCCAGGAAGCACCGGCGGCGAGGTCCTGCTGCCGGAAAACGTACTCGATGAAGATCAGCCGGCCCTCCGCCTCGCCGTAGATCACCCCGTCGTCGCCGGTCGTCGCCGGGTCGCGCGTGGTGGACACCGACCCGTCGGTGAAGTGGCGTCCCATCTGCGGGCAGAAGTCGTTCGGATACTCGGCGCAGGCGAACAGGGTGAACCGCGGGGGGAGGCTAGTCACCGGAGGCAACTCGCCGGCCGGCACGGTCGGGGAGGCCGGCCCCGTGGGCGGCAGGAAGTGCCACAGCCAGAGGTACCGGTTGGCCTCCGTGGACTCCGCCTCGAGGAAGTCGACGCTCAGGTACTGGGGGGCGGGGAAGTCAAGCCCCCGCAGGCTCAGGTGCCGGAAGCTCCGGCCGGCCACGAGGTCCGACTGCCGGACGAGATAGCCGGCGGCCACGACGGCGGCGTCCTCGATCTGGTACACGGCCCCCTGCGTCGGGTCGTCCTTCTCGTCCGCCGCCCAGTGGCGCAGCGCGTCGAACCCGTGGTGCTCGCCGCCGTCGTCCCGTCGAAACGCCAGGCCGTCGGCGGCCAGGAAGACGCCTCGGTCCGCCAGCTCGCGCGCGTAGCGGAACTCCGGCGGCAGGTCGCTCACGCGCGGCAGCGCCTGCAGCGCGGCCGCCCGGTCCGCCGCCGGCTGCTGCGCCGCGGCCGGCCCGGTTCCGAACGTCGCCGCGCCACACAGCAGGGCGCCCGCAACGAGAAGACCCGTCCAACTCCGGTGCATGCTCACGATCTCGCCTCCCGCTGAGCCCGTCCGCTCCCTGCTCAGTCTCGGTCGTGCACCATATCACGGGCGCCCGCTCCCATTCGGGCTCGCCGCCGTTGGCCTCGGGCGGAGGTCGCCCGGAGCCGCCGATCCCCCAGGCCGGCGCCGGCTCCTGGGCGAACGCGTCGGCGCTATGATCGGGCCGATACGAGGTGTGACCAATGGCGGAAAGGACACCGGCGAACGCCGGGATCGGCTTCCTGGGCTTCGGCAGCGCCCTGGCGATCACGATCTCCTGGTCGCTGCACGAATCGATCCTGTGGGCGATCCTCCACGGCTTCTTCTCGTGGTTCTACGTCATCTACTACGCCGCCACCCGCTAAAGGACAGCAACCATGCGCCCCCTCACCCCGGTGATCATCACGGCGCTGACGCTGGCGCACGCCGCGCCCGCGTCGTCGCAACCGTCCGCGGAGACCCAGCCGCCGGCCGATGCGCTACCGGCCGCCGACGCAGGGCAGGCTGTCCCCGAGTGGCGCTACTTCGGGGCCGACGCGGCCTTCACGCGCTACTCGCCGCTGGATCAGATCGACCGCGGCAACGTCGGCGAGCTCGAGATCGCCTGGCGGCGGCCGGCCGACGATTCGGAGTTGCGGGCGGCGTTCCCGGACCTGGAGGCGGACGCGTACCTGCGCTCGACCCCCATCCTGGTGGACGGCGTGCTCTACGCGCCGAACGCGCTCGGGCTGCTCGAGGCGTTCGACCCGGGCACCGGGGAGACCGTCTGGCGCCAGGCGCCGTTCGCCGCCACCGAGCAGGAGGTGGCGGGCAGCAGCACGCGCGGCGCGGCCTACTGGACGGACGGCACGGCGCGACGGCTGCTGCTGGTCCGGGGCGGCTACCTGTACGCGCTCGACGCGGCGACCGGCCGGCGGGTGCAGGCGTTCGGCCTCGCCGACCAGGGGCGGGTGGACCTCGACTGGGAGCACGAGCTGGCCGGCGAGTTCGACTGGACCGGCAGTCCGATCGTCGTGGGGAACGTCGTGGTCGTCGCCGGCATCACCGGGGGCGCCGGCGACGGCGGCGTGGTTCGCGAGGCGGCGCCGGAGGACGTCCGCGGCTTCGACGTGCGGACGGGCGAGCTGCTGTGGACCTTCCACGTCGTGCCGCGGGAGGGCGAGCTTGGCGCGGACACCTGGGGCGACGGCTCGGCCGCCTACTCGGGCGACCTCGGCTCGTGGTGCTGCCTGGCCGCCGACGAGGAGCTGGGCCACGTCTACGTCCCGCTCTCGGCGCCGACCGGCATGGTCTACGGCGGCCACCGGCCGGGCGACAACCTCTTCGCGGACACCCTCGTCGCGCTCGACGCCGCCACCGGCGAGCGCGTCTGGCACTTCCAGATGGTGCACCACGACGTCTGGGAGTACGACACCGTGGGGCCGCCGACCCTCGGCGAGATCACGGTCGACGGTCGGCGCATCAAGGCCGTGATGCAGCCCAGCAAGACGGCGTTCCTCTACGTCTTCGACCGCGCGACGGGCGAGCCGGTGTGGCCCATCGAGGAGCGCCCGGTGCCGCAGTCGGTCGTGCCCGGCGAGCGAACGTCGCCGACGCAGCCGTTCCCCACGAAGCCGCCGCCGTTCGACCGGCAGGGGGTCACCGTCGACGACCTCATCGACTTCACGCCGGAGCTCCGCGCCGCGGCCCTCGAAGCGGTCGAGCGCCTGGTGCTCGGCCCCCTCTTCACGCCGCCGTGGCCGCGCAACGGCGACGTCGGCGGCAAGCTGGGCACGCTGGCCGTGCCCGGCGGCTGGGGCGCCGGCAACTGGCACACCGGCGCCTTCGACCCCGAGACCGGCATCTACTACGCCGTCTCGCACACGATGCCGACCGTCTGGAGCGTTGCGCCGCCGGACGTCGAGGACGCCACGCTGGCCTGGGCCACCCCGCGGGGCGAGGAGCTGCGCGTCCCGACCCCGCGCCCGCACGGGCTGCCCATCACGAAGCCGCCCTACGGCCGCATCACCGCCCTCGACCTCAACCGCGGCGAGCTGGCGTGGATGGTCCCCAACGGCGACGGCCCGCGCAACCACCCGCTGCTCCGGGACCTCGACCTCCCGCCGCTCGGCATTCCCAACCGCCCGGCACCGCTCGTCACCGGCAGCCTGCTCTTCCTCGGCGAGGGGAGCGACGCCGTCATCGGCACCCTCCGCCCCGACGGCGACCCGGACGATCCCGAGCAGGACCAGTCCTGGCGCTGGGGCCGGAAGTTCCGTGCCTACGACAAGGCCACCGGCGACGTGGTCTGGGAGACGGAGCTCCCCGGAGGCACTACCGGCGGCCCGATGACGTACCTCCACGAGGGCCGGCAGTACATCGTCGTGGCGGTCGGGGAGCGCGACCAGATCCCGGAGTGGGTGGCGCTGGCCCTGCCGTAGGCGCGCCCCTGACGGGCGTGTCGGGCATCCGCGCCTACAGGTCCTTCGCCATGGCCACCGCCTCCATGCGATGGTTGTTGGGGAGCACCACTTCCGTCCTATCGAGGACGCCGTAGCCGAGGCTCGCGTAGAACTGTTCGGCGTTGAGAGAGGCGTGGAGCGTCAGACGGGCCACTGCGCCGTCTCTGGCGATCCGCTCGATCTCGTGCACCAGCGCGGAACCGCATCCCTGTCGGGCGCCCTCCGGGGAAACGTAGACGGCGCGCAACTCCGCGGTCTCCAGCACGAGTGCTCCAATCCCGACGGGGCGCCCGTCCAGCTCGGCTACGAGGCGAATCTCGCGGTCCGCGTTCAGCCTCAGACGGCGCACGTTCTCGTCGGTCGCCGGAACGACCCACCCCTCGATGGCCTCCTGGGAGTAATGACTCCCGGCGAGCCCGCGAATGGCCCGCTCGTGGATCTCGAGATACCGTCGAATCTCATCGTCCCGGAGGGCGCGCACGGTCACCGCCACGCGGGACATGGTAGCGGCGCCCACCGCGCTCGGCACTCGATTTCCCCAAGCGTCAGGAGCCGGAGCCCCAGCAGGACAACAGTGTGAGACGGCGCACGCTACCGGCCGACGACCGCCGGCGCACTGACGTCGATCACGCAGATGGAGATTCTCCGGAGTTCCTCGGGAGTGAGCTCCTCCTCGAGCCGCCGCTTCAATGCACCGGGACCGGCTGGCCGCGAGCCCGACGCCGGGGGCGGCATCCGGCGCCCCTGCCCCTCACCGAACCAGAGCACCAGGTAGATCCCGTAGCCGTCGGTTGCGGGGTCGCGAGTGTACTGAGACATCAACTGGTCGTGAAGGGCGCTCCATAAGCGCGGATGGCCGTTCTTCTTGATCTCGACCGGAACCTGGAAGTCGCGGCACGAGAGGCGCAGGTCCGCCCGCTTGTCGTTCGCGTAGCGACCCTCGGGCTGCACTTCGACGTCGTGCTCCCGCAACCGGTGTCGCAACTGCATCAGCAGAGCGTCCCGACAGGACTCCTCGTGCTTGGGCGTTTCCGGGTGGCGATGCTCGTCTTCGTTCCAGAACGGGCGCCAGCCGTTCGCGTTGTCGTTCCGGATCTCGCGCGCGATCTCGTCGAGCCGGTCGGCGGTCAGGGCGGTCAGGTCCGCCGCGTTCGCCGGCGGTCCGTTGTCCAGAGTCCGGCAGGCTTCCTCGACAGTGACCCGTCGACGAACGGCATCCCGGCGTAGCACCTGCTGGTCGTCCCTCGCTCGTACCAACTCGTCGCGCCACCGATCCAGTGCCTCGTCGGACGCCAACGCGTCCAAGGCCCGACTTGCCTCGCCGTCCCGGAGACCGGCGAGGCAACCAATGAGTCGACTGACGCATGCGTCCGGCGACTGCGCGCGCCCTGCTGCGCGCACGATGACCTCAAGAGGGCGGGCACCCATTCCCTCGATTAGGGAGCCCGCCACGGAGTTCTCCTGCGCAGTGTCGGACGACTGAGAGTCGATGCGCATTCCCCTCCACTGATCGGCTCGCCATACGGGCTGCGTACCGACCTCGAAGAATCTGGTCACGTGCCGCGCCCGAGTCCGGTGACCGTCGATGAACCGCTCCAACGGTTCCAGGTACCGATCCGGCCACGCCACGCAGCCGGCCGCCAGCCACCGGCCACGCTGGACGACGTCCATGCTCCTCTGCGCAACCTTGTCCTTGACAAGCTGCTTCAGCGCCTCTCTGTCCGCATACCGGAGGGCGGACCAAAGCAGGCTCTCGAGCACACCCGCTTGCTTCGCTCTGCCACGCGCCGGCATCGCTCGTAGCAGGGGAAGGCAGGCTTGTTTCGCTACCTCCCGGTGGTCTTCTCGAAACGCAAGCTCATGAATGCCTGTGACCCGTTCGGTTGTCGCGCGCAACGCTGAGGCTGCGACCCGAACCAAGACCCCCGCCGCGACCGTTGGGTGTGTCCGGACAACGTGCCCGTACCACGGAGACTCATGCTCGCCGGTGCAGTAGTAGAAGGCCAGACCGCTCTGCAACTGTTCACTGTTCAGCTCGTCCACTTCCTCTGG
>JAPOWL010000410.1 GCA_026707615.1 Acidobacteriota bacterium
CAGACCGTGTGGCCGGCCCGGTCCGCGCCGAGCCGCCGCGGGGCCTGCGCCCCGGGGACGGAGTTGATACCGCCCCAGAGGAGCGCCCCGACCGACTCGTAGAACGCCCGGTCGTCGGGCGTCATCAGGCTTTCGCGATCGGCCATCCACGGGGGCCGCATGATGAACTCCGTGCTCTCGCCGGTGCGCGGGTCGCCCTTCACCACCCGTTCCGCGTTGAACTGCGTCCACCAGCCGTTGCCGTCGGCGTCCCCGGTCATGCCGTAGGTGAAGCCGTCGGCCGGAGTGACGTTCTGCAGGTGCTTCCAGGCGTTGGTCTCGGGATCGAACCAGATGGAGCCGTAGCGCGTGCCGCCCCAGATCTTCCCGTGTCCGTCGGCGTCGACGGTCACGCTCACCCCGCTTCCCATTCCGCGCGGCGGCGTGAAGAGGTCGATCGTGTCGGTCGCCGCGTCGATCCGGCCGAGGCTGCCGTTGGTGTCGAACCACAACGTGCCGTCCTGGTCCCGGCCGATGCCGTGCGACGACCGCGTCCGGGTGCGGGCGCCGGCGCCGCGCGTCAGCTTGAAGTCCGTCACCTGCCCCGTGCGCGTCTCGAGCTTGGTGACGGTGCGGTGCAGGTTGCCGGCCGACTCCGTCATCCAGGCGTTGCCGTCGTTGTCGACGATGACGTCGTGGAGGCCGCCCATCGCACCGTGCATGCCGGTCCCCGGCCCCTCGGACCAGTCGCTGCCGTCGTGCCAGGCGAGCTCGCCGAGCCGGTCCACCGGCACGTCGTACTCGGTGACGACGACGCGCGCCGCGTCGCCGGCGGGACGCGGCTGGAGCACGAAGTCGAGCTCGGAGTCCGGGCCGCGCACCCGCGCCAGGTACGCCGCCAGCTCTTCCTTGTGGTAGCCGATCGTCCGGTCGCGGTAGATGCCGCCGCCCGCCTCGTAGTCGCCCGGAGGCGGCCGCCGGTCGCCCAGCCAGCCGGTATACGTCGAGTGCTCCATCAGGTCGAGGATGGCCAGCCAGCCCGCCTCGTCGAAGGTGTTGTGCAGCGCCACGCTCGGCGAGTGGCACTCCGTGCAGTTGACGCGGAAGATCTCCTTCAGCCGCCGGTCTTCGATCGTGTCCTCGGGCAGCGAGTCGAGCCACTCCGCGCCCGAGAGCTGCGGCGTGAAGTCGTCGATGGCGCGCAGGTGGAAGGTGTGCGCGGCGGGGCGCTCCGCGGCCAGCGTCGCCTCGGCGCGGGCGGTCTCGAAGCCGACGCCCTGCGCCCACAGGCGGTAGTCGCCGTCGTCGAGGGCCGGGAAGACGAATCTTCCCTGCTCGTCGGTGAAGATGGTCGTCGTGAAGGTCCGGTCCGCGGCGCGGGCGGATACCGCGATGCCCGCCAGCGGCCCGCCGTCCGTCTCCCCGTTCAGCACCTCGCCGCTCAGCCCGGCGCGCGGCTCCGGAAGGGCCGCCGTTGCCCCGCCCGGCGCGGCCGCCGCAGCCGACACGGTCGTACCGGCCGCGCCGCCCGGCGCGGCCGCCGCGTCGTCGGACACCGTCCGCAGGTAGGCCACGATGCGATCCACCTGCGCCGGGCGCAGCGCGTGGCGGAAGCCGGGCATGCGCGGCGAGCCGTCGGCGATCAGGCGCCGCGCCGCCGCCTCGCGCTCCCCGGCCACCGTGCGCCGGTCGAGCTCCGGACCGGGCGTCTCGCCGAGCGGCTGCCCCACCGGGTCGTGACAGATCGCGCAGCGCTGGGTGACGAGGCGCCTTCCCGCAAGCTCCTCGTCCGACAGCGCGGGCGGCGCGGCGAGCCGCCGCATGTCGTAGACCGTCCGCTCCACGGTCGGAGCCGTGTGCGTCTCCTGCTGTGCGGCGAGGGCCGCGGGTGCCATTGCCGCCACACACGCCACCGCGAGCCCCGCAACGATCCTGCCTGCGCGCCTGCCCATCGTCCCCTCCTGGCCCGAGTAGCCACGGGCCGCTCCGCGTGCCCGGCGACGATCCTCCCGGGAATCATGCGGCAAGCCCGACCGGAGCGCAACCGGCAGACCCGACCGGAGCGCAATCGCCCGGCCGCCCGCCCGGCGGCGATCGACGCCGTGCGAGAGCGGCGAAACTATACTGGCAGGAGGTCGGGAATCCGCGCCGCAGGACCGCGCGGATCGCTGAGGGTCTGGCCGGGCTCCACCGAGCCGTCAGCGACGAGCGGTGGGCTCCGAGCCCGCAAGGGCCCGGCCATCTGTAGGGCCGGGCGAAGGCGAGCGGCGAGCGCCTCTGTGGACAGCGGAGCCAAGGCGGTCGGGCGGCTCGGGCGGACGACGCAGGCTTCGTCGGGATAGCGGCATCAGGACACGAGGACCACGATGCGGCGGCAGAACACGCGGCGGCACAACATCACGACGACGACAAGGGCGCTGGGCGCCGCGGTCGCGCTGGCGACAGGCGCCGTGCTCGCTGGGTGCACGGGGGGGGCGCCGGCCGATCCGGCGCCCGATTCCGTTGCGGACGCCCTGCCGGCTGCGCGCGAGCTGCTGGCCGCCGGCGCAGCGCTGGAAGTGCCTTCCTTCTCCCTGACCGACCAGACCGGCGAGCCGTTCGGCTCGGCTCAGCTCGCAGGTCGCGTGTGGATCGCGCACCTCACGTCGACCGGATGCACGGACGTCTGTCCCGACGTGACCGCCGGACTGCGGGAACTGCAGGACGAGCTCGGCGGCGCGCCGGGCGGGGACGACGTCCGCTTCGTGAGCTTCAGCGCCGACCCGGAACGCGACACGCCGGCGGTGCTCGCGGACCATGCCCGCGACGCGGGCGCGGACGGCGAGCACTGGAAGTTCCTCACCGGCCGGCCCAATCAGATCCGGCAGCTCAGCCGCCACGGGCTGCGACTCCCGATCGGCGATTCCGCGGACGGCGCGGAGCCGGCCTTCCCGGCCGGCGACGTCCTGCTCGTCGATCGCCTGCAGCGCATTCGCGCCGTGTTCGACGGCGCGAATGCGGAGGGGCGCGGGGATCTGGCTCGCGAGCTCCGAGAGCTCGCCGGCGCCCCACCGCGCCTGGTCGTCGCGCACCCCGAGGAGGTGCTCGACCCGCCGTGGCTGGACGGTCGCGCCGAAGCGCAGCTCGCCACGGCCGACGATCTCGACGTCGTCCACGACTTCCGCTTCACCGACCGGCTTCACGAGAGCGGCATCACCTTCGTCAACCGCGTCACGGACGACTCGGGCAAGGCCTACAAGCCGGTCCACTACGACCATGGGAACGGCATTGCGGTGGCCGACGTCGACGGCGACGGACGGCTCGACCTCTACTTCACCAACCAGGTGGGCGCGAACGAGCTGTGGCGCAACCTCGGCGGCGGCGAGTTCGACAACGTCACGCACGCGGCGGGCGTCGGCCTGCCGGACGCGATCAGCGTCACCGCCTCGTTCGCCGACACCGACAACGACGGGGACGCGGACCTGTTCGTGACGACGGTCCGCGGCGGCAACCACCTCTTCGTCAACGACGGGACGGGCCGCTTCACGGACGCCACCGAGGCGGCGGGGCTCGGTCACGTCGCGCACTCGTCGGCGGGGGTGTTCTTCGACTACAACCGGGACGGCCTGCTCGACCTCTTCCTCTGCAACGTCGGCGTCTACTCGTCGGACGACCTCGGACCCGGCGGCTACTACATCGGGTTCGCGGACGCCTTCGAGGGGCACCTGCAGCCCGAACGGCGCAACGAGCGGAGCATCCTCTACGAGAACCGGGGCGACAACCGCTTCGTGGACGTCACCGAGGAGCGCGGGCTGACCGACGAGAGCTGGACCGGCGACGCGAGCCCGCTCGACGCCAACGGCGACGGCTGGCCGGACCTGTACGTGCTCAACATGCAGGGCCACGACGAGTACTTCGAGAACGTGGGCGGCGAGCGCTTCGAGCGGCGCAGCCGCGAGCTCTTCCCGCGCACGCCCTGGGGGTCGATGAGCATCAAGGTGTTCGACTTCGACAACGACGCCGACATGGACATCATCCTCACCGACATGCACTCGGACATGAGCGAGGACGTCGGGCCTCCGCGCGAGAAGCTGAAGGCGCGCATGCAGTGGCCGGAGTCGACGCTCCGCTCCGGGGGCAACAGCATCTACGGCAACGCCTTCTTCCGAAACGACGGCGGCACGTTCACGGAGGCCTCGGACGCGCTCGGCACAGAGAACTACTGGCCGTGGGGCCTCAGCGTCGGCGACCTGAACGCCGACGGCTTCGACGACGTGTTCATTGCCTCGAGCATGAACTTCCCGTTCCGCTACGGCGTCAACACCGTGCTGCTGAACGACGCGGGCCGCGGCTTCGCCGACGCCGAGTTCATCCTCGGCGTCGAGCCGCGCCGCGAGCGCCGCACGGCGCGGCCCTGGTTCACGCTCGACTGCGCGGGGACGGACGCCGGGAACCCCTACTGCGAGCAGTTCGGCCTGCTCGACGAGGCCGTGGTCTGGGCGTCCGTCGGGTCGCGCTCGGCCGCCATCTTCGACCTCGACGACGACGGCGACCTCGACATCGTCACCAACGAGTTCCACGACGGGCCGCTGGTGCTCGTGAGCGACCTCGCCGAGCGGACTGCGGTCCGCTACCTGACCGTCAACCTGACGGGGTCGGCGTCAAACCGCGACGGCCTGGGCGCCGCGGTCACGGTGCGCGCCAGCGGCCGCTCGTACGTGAAGGTCCACGACGGCCAGTCGGGCTACCTCTCGCAGAGCCTGATCCCGCTCTACTTCGGCCTGGGCGACGCCGAGACGGTGGACGCGATCACCGTGGTCTGGCCATCCGGGGCCGAGCAGACCGTGCCCGGCCCCATCGCGGCCGGCAGCACCGTGGACGTGCGCGAGGGCGAATAGCCTCAGAAGACGGCGATCACGTTCAGGGGCGAGCCGGTGCCGCCGCTCACCGGAATCGGTGCTGCGGTGATCAGGAACTCCCAGCGTCCCTCCTCGGCCGCCGCGGCAGCGAGCGCCTCCAGGTCCATGTTGTCGAAGATGTTGGTCCCGAGGCCGGCGATGAGCAGCGTGTGAACGGGAAGCCGCACTCCCTCGACGCCGGACGGCTGGACGTCGGTGGCCGCGTCGCTCCCGAAGAACGCCACGTCGCTCGCGCGGATCCAGCGGACGACCGACGCGTGGATGCCGGCCGAGTTTCCGGAGAGCTGCCACGGCCCCTCCGCGGCCCGGCGCGCCCAGCGGCCGGTGCGCAGGAAGACCGCGTCGCCCGGCTGCATCGTCACCCCCGCCTGCTCGAGCCACGCCTCGACGTCCTCGGTGTAGATGGCCGTCCCGGGCTCCAGGTAGTCGACGCCCTTCAGCCGCGGGATGTCGAGA
>JAPOWL010000333.1 GCA_026707615.1 Acidobacteriota bacterium
GGAGCGGGAGTCGTCCCCTGGGTCGCCGGAGCGGGCCGCGGGGGAGTCGCCCGCGGCCCGCGCGGACGACGGCGATCTCGACACCCCCCTCGTCCTTCGCGACGTCGAGGTGGGGCGGCGCCTGTACCGATCCGGGGAGAGCGAGTACTTCATCGACGGGCAGGTCTGCCGTCTGCGCGACGTGCAGGACCTCCTGATGGACTCGGGCGTCGGCGTCAAGGCCTACGCGGTGATCGAGCAGGGGCGGATCGGCCAGATTCTGGGGGCCCGCCCGGCCGAGCGCCGGCAGTTGCTCGAGGAGGCGGCCGGCGTCACCAAGTACAAGGTGCGGCGGCGGGCGGCCGAGCTCAAGCTCGAGGCGGCGCAGCAGAACCTGACCCGCGTCGACGACATCGTCTTCGAGGTCGAGAAGCAGCGCGGGGCGCTCAAGCGGCAGGCGGCCCGGGCGCGGCGCTACCGTCGCCTGCGCGAGGAGTTGCGACGCTGGGAGAAGGTCCACTTCGCCCGCAGCAGCGTGGCGCTCAGAGCCGCCATCGAGGAAGCCGACCGCGGGCTCGACGAGTCTCGGGCGCGCGAGCGGTCGGCCGCGTCCCGGCTGGTGGACTTGGAGGGCGCCGAGGCGACGCTCCGGGCCGCACTGGCGGAAGCCGATCGGGAGGCAGGCACGGCGCGGGAAGAGGCCCACCAGCGTCAGCTCGATCTCGACCGCCGCCGGCAGCGCATCGAGTTCGACCGGCAACAGGTGGCGACGCTGGGCGAGGCGGTCGCGGCCGGCGAAGCGGAAGTGACGGCGCTCGAGGGCCGGAGCGGCCCGTTGCGGGCGGAGCTCCTGAGCCAGCGGGCGGCCCACGAGCGGTGCGGCACGGAGCGGGAGGCCGCGTCGGAACGCCTGGACGGCGCGACGTCCCGCTTCACGGAGGCCCAGCGTGCCGTCGAGGGTCTCGCGGCAGAGGTGGAAGCCGCGCGGAGCCAGGTCTACGCGGCGGGCACCGCGATGACGGCCCTGGAGAACGTCGTCGCCAACGCGGACGCCGGGCAGGCCCGCCTCCGCGACGCGCTCTCCCGGCTCGAGGCGGAGTCGGCCGACGTCGCCACCGAGCTCGCGCGGAGCGACGACGCATCCCGCCGCACCGAGGAGGCCGTCCGCGAGGCGCGAGCGGCGCTCGAGCGTGTGCGAGCGGAGATGGCGGCCCGGGAGGCCGACGCGGGAGCGGCGCGCGCCGGGGCGGCGGAGGCGGCTCGCGCGGTGCGGGAGCGGGAGCGCGAAGCGGCCGCGCTGCGCGCCAGGGTCGAGTCGCTGGAGGAGCTCGAGGCCGGCCGCGCGGCGTACGCCGACGCGGCGCGCGTCGTGCTGTCGTCGGGGGTGCCCCACCAGGGGTCGGTCGCCGACCACCTGGAGGTCGAGCGGGCGGACGAGCGCGCGGTGGAAGCCTGCTTGGCGGATCTGCTGCAGCACGTGGTGGTCGTCTCGCACGAGGATGCGCTGGCCGGCATCGCGCTCGCGGCGGAGCACGACGCGGGCCGTTGCGGTTTCCTCGTCGCGTCTCCCTCCCGTCCGAGGCCTTCGTCGCCGCCGCACGAGGTTCTGCGGCCGATCGCGGACGCGGTGCGCGTCGGCGGTCCGGGGGCGGAGGCGGTGCGGGCGGCGATCGATCGGCGATGGCTCGCCCCGTCGCTCGAGGCGGCGCGGGCCGCGGCCCGGGTCACGGCCGACCCGATCGCGGCCCCCGACGGCACTGTGCTGCGCGGCGAGGCACTCCTGTCGGGGGGCGGGCGGTCGGCCGCACGCGGGCTGCTCGCCACCAAGCGGGAGATCAAGGAGCTCCGGGCTCGCATCGTCGCGGAGGACGACGCTGTCGCGGGGCTGCACGACGAGGTCGCGAGGCTGGAGGCCGAGACGGCGCGTGCGGCGGAGGCTCTCGACGGGCTCCGGGCGGACGCCCACGAGCACGAGAAGGCGCTCGTCGGGCTGGACGCGGACCTGCGTCAGGTGGGCGCGGCACGCGCCCGACTGCTGGAGCGGCAGCGCGTCATCGCCACGGATAGACGGGCTGCGGTCGAGGAGCGCGACCGGCTGGCGGCGAAGCAGTCCGAGGCCCGCGAGTCGATCGGCCGCCTCGCGGCGGAACAGACCACGGCCCGGGAGGGCTTCGCCGGGTCCGAGGCGCGGTTGGCCGAGGCGCGGGAGGCGGTCGACGCGCGCGGTCGGGAGGTTGCCGATATCCAGTCCGAGCACGCGACGCTGGCCGAACGGGCCGCGGCGCTGGCCGCCGACGTGCGCCGTGTCGAGGACCAGGTGCGCGACCTCCGGCAGCGAATCGACGCGCGCGGCGCCGAAAACCGGAGCGCTGCGGAGCGGCGGACGGCGCTCGGCGCCTCGATAGAGGAGGCCGCCGCCCGGCTCGAGCAGGACGGCGCCGCGTTCGACGACCTGCAGGAGCGGATGCGGCGCATCGGCGAACGAGGCGGCGCCCTGCGCGAGCGGATCGCGGCGGAGAGCGAGCGGGTGCGGGAAGCCCGGCAGGCCCTCGAGGAGGTCCGGTCCGAGGTCGGCCGCATCGAGGTGGCTCGCGCCAAGGCGGACGCCGACCTCACGCACGCGGCGACGTCGTGCCGGGAGACGTTGCAGGCCGATCTGGAGGAGGTCGTGGCCGAGGTCGAGGACCTGGAGCGCGAGGGTCCGCTGCAGCCCGACCGGTCCCTTCTCGGCCCGCCGGTGGGCGGCGCTGGAGGCGAGGCCGGCGAGGAAGCGGCGGAGGAGGTCGATCCGCCGGGATCGGTCGATCCCCCGGGATCGGGCGATGCCCCGGCCGCGGGCGCCGCACTCGACGTCGACGACGTCCTCGCCCGCCTGCGCGCCCGGATCGAACGGCTGGGACCGGTCAACATGATGGCCATCGACCAGTTCGACGAGCTCGAGGAGCGCCATCGGTTCCTGACGACGCAGCGGCAGGATCTCCTCGACGCCATCGCGGCCACCGGCAAGGCGATCAAGCAGATCGACGTCACGACGCGCGAGCGCTTCGAGCACGCGTTCGCATCGATAAACCACCACTTCCAGAACACCTTCGAGACGCTCTTCGGCGGCGGGCGCGCCGGGCTGGTGCTGCTCGACGACGCCAACGTGCTGGACAGCGGCATCGACGTCATCGCGCAGCCGCCGGGGAAGCGCCTCCAGAGCATTCAGCTGCTCTCGGGAGGCGAGAAGGCTCTGGCGGCGATGGCGCTGATGTTCGCGATCTTCCAGTACAAGCCGAGCCCCTTCTGTCTCCTCGATGAGATAGACGCCCCCCTCGACGACGCCAACATCGGCCGTTTCGTCGACATGCTGCGCGGGTTGCAGGACCGCACCCAGTTCGTCCTGGTCACGCACAATCGCAAGACCATGGAGATTGCGGACCGGCTCTACGGCGTGACGATGGAGGAGCCGGGCGTCTCGAAGCTCATCTCCGTCAAGGTCAACTGAGCCCTGAACGAAGACAAGGCGACCCGCTACCATCGCTTGCGGCGCCGCAGCCGCGTGCTCGCCGTCGCGGCCCGGGCCAGCCCGTTGGCCTGCGTGATCGCGCTGGACTTCGGTGCGCCGGCGCGCACCGCGCTGGAGCTGGCGGCGGCGCAGGCCGGCGTTCCCGTGTGGCTGCAGCCGACGGCCGTCGTGGGGCTCGCGGCCCTGGCGCTCGGCGCGGCGGGAGAGATCCTGGCGTTCCCGTTTCTCTTCCGCGCCGACTGGCTGCTGGCGCGCCGCTACGGCCTCTCGCGGGCGCGGTTCGGGGCGTGGTGGCGGGCGCATGCCCGAACGGCGCTCCTGACCTGCGCGGCGTGGGTGGTTGGCGCGGCGTTCGTGTACGCCGCCATCGGGTCGTCGGTGACGCACTGGTGGCTGGTCGCGGGGGCGACGTACGGCACGGGGACCGTCGTCCTCGCCCTTCTGGGCCCGATCCTCCTGCGGCCCGCCCCCCGCGCCCGACCGCTGGCCCGCCGCGGGCTGACGACCCGGCTCGAGGATCTGGCGCGGCGGGCGGGCGCTCCGGTTCTGGGGGTGCACGCGTGGCCCGAGGGCGAGGCGTCGCGACCCAACGCGGCGCTCGTCGGTGTCGGCTCCGCGCGGCGCGTGCTCCTCTCCGACACCCTGGTGGCCGACTACAGCGACGCGGAGATCGAGGTGGTCCTCGCCCACGAGCTCGCCCACCACGTGCACCGCGACATCTGGAAGACGATGGCGTTCCGGGCCGCGGTCGTCTGCGGCGCCTGCTGGATCGGGGGGCGCGCGCTGGTGGAGCTGGGGCCGACCCTGGGATTGAGCGGGGCGGCGGACCCGGCAGGCCTGCCGGCCCTGGCGCTCTTCGTCGGCGGGGTGGTGGCGGCGACTCTGCCCGCCGCCAATCTACTGTCGCGGCGTCACGAGCGCCGCGCGGATCGCTTTGCCCTCGATGTGACCGGCAATCACGAGGCGTTCGTCTCCGGGCTCCGCCGAATGGGCACGGAGCATCTCGTGGAAGAACGTCCGACGCGCCTCGTCAAGTGGTGCTTCCACTCCCACCCGACGGTGGCGGATCGCGTTGCCGAGGCGCGCCGCCACCGCGCCCTCGCCCGCCGCGACGAGCGCGTACGACGCGGCGCGCCGACCCGTCCGGTGCCGGGTCGCGCCCGGACCGTCGCCACGCGGGAGCTGCGCCGCGACCCTCGCGGCGCGCCCGCCAGGGAAGGGAGTCTGCGCCGCCCGTGAGGGCGGACCCACACTAGCCCACCATTCGTCGCCGCGACCGCAAGGTCGCGCTGCGGCCCGCCTGGTGCCCAACCAACCCTCCAGGAGTCCGCGCCGTTCCACGGCGCAGACTCCTAGCGCCTGGCCTGCTCGCGGTCGCCGCCGGCCCTCGAGGGCACGCGCGGCCGGCCGCCCTCCCCTCCGCGGCTGCCGCCGGGGCGTCCCTTGCCGTCTCTCCGGTCGCGGCCGTCACGGCTCGCCGGGGCGTCGCCGTCCTCCGACGTGCCGGGCAGCAGCGCCTTGCGGCTCAGGCGGACCTTGCCGGAGGGATCGACGTTGATCACCTTCACGAGGACCTGATCGCCCTCGTTCAGCTCGTCGCGCACCTCGCGGACCCGGTAGTGGGCGATCTCGGACACGTGCAGCAGCCCGTCGATCCCGGGCAGGATCTCCACGAACGCGCCGAAGTCCGTGATGCGCTGGACCTTGCCCAGATAGGTCTTGTTGAGCTCCGGGCTGGCCGTCAGCTCCTCGATGATCGAGATGGCCCGCTGGGCGGAGCCTTCGTCGGTGGACGCGACGTTGACCCGGCCGTCGTCCTCCACGTCGATCTTCACTCCCG
>JAPOWL010000186.1:0-3523 GCA_026707615.1 Acidobacteriota bacterium
CCTTTCGGCGCACCCCGCGCAGGACCTGTCGAACCACCACGGGGTCACGGTGCGCCTCCACGACGACGGCCGCGTCCCCGAGAGCAATCCGTTCGTCGGGCAACCCGGCGCGCTTCCCGAAATCTGGAGCTACGGACACCGGAACCCCCAGGGGCTGGCGGTGCATCCCGAGACCGGCGATGTGTGGGCCCACGAGCACGGACCGCAGGGCGGGGACGAGCTGAACCGGATACGGCCCGGCCTGAACTACGGCTGGCCGGTGGTCGGCTACGGCGTCAACTACGGCAGCGGGACCGCGATTCATGCCGGGACGCGCGCCGAGGGCGTCGAAGCGCCCGTGCACTTCTGGGTCCCCTCCATCGCCACCTCCGGGTTGCTGCTCTACACGGGCGACCGCTTCCCGGAGTGGAAGGGCAGCTTCTTCGTCGGCGGGATGGCCGGACGGAGGCTGGCGCGACTCACGCCGAGCATCGACCGCCCGGGGCGGATCGAGCAGGAAGAGACGCTGGCCTACGGCATCGGCCGGGTGCGGGACGTCCGGCAGGGGCCGGACGGCTACATCTACCTGGCGGTCGAGGAGCGTCGCGGGCCCGGCCGCGTCGTGCGGCTCGAGCCGGCGGAACGCCGGTGAGCCCAAGCCGCGGAACCGGCACTTCGCCCCGCCGCCAACCTCACGGGTGGCGGCGGTCGCGAGCGTCGTAGATCCAGGGTCGGCGACGCCGATCCCGTTCCCGCATCGCGTCGGCACTCGCGCCGTGCCGCAGCCGCTCGAGCAGCGTCGTGTCCCGGCCCTCGAGCAGGCTCGCGCGCCGCCGGGGGTCGATCGAGAAGGGCACGGGCGGCATGCCGGGACGCTCGACCCGCTGGCTCTCCAGATCGACCGTCATGCGGATCGCCGGATCCGCACGGACTCGAGCCGCGAGCCTCTCCACCACCCTCTCGTCGAGCGTCACCGGGAGGAGGCCGAAGTCGAAGCAATCGTCATGGAACACGGGCCCGAAGCTGGGTGCGATGACGACGCGCATCCCGCACTGCCGCAGCCGGATGACCGCGAACGCCTGCTGGCTGCCCTGGCCGAAGTTCCGACCGGCGAGCAGGATCGACGCCTCGCGATACGGTTCCCGATTGAGGACGAAGCCCGGGTCTTCCGTTCCGTCGGGTCGATGGCGGAAGCCGGGGAAGGCATGCGGTCCGGTCCACGAGCCGTCGTGTCGATGGGATTCGAGCGGGACGTCGCCTCCATCGAGGTGCACGGCGTGGAGATCGCCAAGCTCCGCCCCGACCGGAGCGATGAGCTCGCTCTCGAGGTCCGGTCGGCGGAAGGGCGCCGCTACGCCGGTATGCCGCACGAACCGCGTTGGACGCGGGGACATGGCCGCAACCCCCTCAGTTTCCCGCAGGAGTCCGGGCAGGAGAACGGGTTCCCGCAAGACCCTGTGCGGGCGCAGACTCCAACGCCCGCTCGGGGCGTGCTGCGCACCCTGACGGGCAGACTCCTAGCGACGTTCGTCAGCGGGCCGATAGATCCACGGGCGCTCCTCGACGTCTCGTGCCCGCATCGCCCGGGCCGCCGGGAGGTGGGGCTGGATCTCCTCGAGGTCGTGCAGCCCGTTCAGCAGCTTGTTCCGCACCCGGGGGTCGGTTTCGAACGAGATCGGGTCGCGTCCCGGCATCTCGATGAGTTGCCGCTCCAGGTCCACCCGCATGCGGACGCCGTGGTGCGACTCGACCCACTCCACGATCTCGTTCAGCGTCTCCCGGGGCAGCTCGACCGTCAGGACGCCGTACTGCACCGCGTTGGTCAGGAAGATGGGCCCGAAGCTCTCGCCGATGTAGACCCGGACGCCCCACGCTGCGAGCGGCCGGGTGACCCCGGTGACCCGGGAGCTTCCGGTGGCGTAGTTCCTGCCGACGATCATGATCGAGGCGGTCCGGTACGCCTCCTGGTTGAAGACGAAGTCCCGCCGCGGGGAGCCGTCCGCGTGGTAACGGATGTTGGCGAACGCCGTCGAGCCCCGGCTGGGGCCCCGGCCGCCGCGGGGCGCGTCGAGCCCCTCCGTCAGGTTGGTCAGGGCGGGGGCGATGACGTCGGTGCTGACGTTGTCGAACAGGAAGGGCGCCGCCAGGCCCTCGTGCACGTCGAAGGCGTGCCCTCCGCGCCGGATCTCCTGGGCCATGCTTCGAGTCCTCTCTGCAGGCAGGCGCATCCTCACAGGAAGGTGCGCACGTCGGCGATACGGCCGGCGATCGCCGACGCGGCGACGGTCGTCGTGCTCGCCAGGATCGTGTTCGTGTCCCTTCCCTGGCGGCCGATGTAGTTGCGGTTCGAGTTCGAGACGCACCGGTGGCCGGGCTCGACGTAGTCGCCGTTCGAGCCGTAGCACTTCGAGCAGCCGGACTCGCGCCATTCGAAGCCCGCCTCCCGGAAGATGCGGTCCAGGCCCTCCGCCTCGGCCTGCGCCTTGACCGCGTTCGAGCCCGGAACCACCCACGCCGAGCGGACGGTCGACGCAACGCGGCGACCCTCGAGGATGGCCGCCGCCGCGCGCAGATCGCTGATGCGGCTCTCTGCACAGGAGCCGATGAACGCCTCGTCGATCGGCGTCCCCAGAATCGGCTCGCCCGGCGTGAGGCGGCTGTACTCGATCGCCCGCCGGTAGGTCGCGCGCTTGCCCACCGGCGCCTGGTCGGGATCCGGAACCCGTTCGCCGATCCCGATCGCGTGCTCGGGGTTGATGCCCCAGGTGACCTGCGGCTCCACCCCGGTCATGTCGATGGTCTCCTCCCGATCGAACAGCGCGTCGTCGTCCGTGGGCAGCGTGCGCCAGAACGCCAGGGCCTGGTCCCAGTAGCGCGCCGACGGGGCGAACTCCCGGCCCGAGAGGTACTGGTAGGTCGTATCGTCGGGGCTGACCATGCCCGTCGGGGAGGCCATCTCGACCGCGAGATTGCAGATCGAGAACCGGGCCTCCTGCGAAAGGGCCCGCACGACCGGCCCCGCGTACTCCACGGCGAAACCGGTGCCCGAGTCCGTGCCGAGCTGCGCGATCGTGCGCAGGATGACGTCCTTGGCCCGCACCCCGGGGCCGAGCGTGCCGACGACGTTCACGCGCATGGTGCGCGGGCGTCGCCGGATGACCGTGCCGGTACGCAGGATGTTGTCCGAGTTCTCTCCGCCCCAGGAGATGAGGCCCATCGCCCCATGCGTGCAGGTGTGGCTGTCGCCCGCGCAGAGCACCATGCCCGGCTGGCTCAGCCCGGTCTCGGGACCGACGACGTGCATGATGCCGAATCGCGGATCGGACTGGCCGAAGGCCTTGGTGAAGCCCAGGTCCCTCATCTCCCCGGCGAGGTCCTCGTAGGGCTGCCAGCCCCATCCCAGGGACGGGTCGGCGTAGCGCTCCGGCGACGTGGAGACGGTATGGTCGGGCACGTTGTAGAAGATCTCGGGATTCCGGAGCTCGACGCCCTCCCGGACCAGCCGCAGGACCTGGGTGGGGGGCCCGCCGTGGCAGCGGTCCCC
>JAPOWL010000186.1:3533-5312 GCA_026707615.1 Acidobacteriota bacterium
GATCCGTCTCGCCGCCCAGGTTCGCCACGACGGGGGCATCCCAGATCCTGTCGAACATGGTGCCGCCGCGCCCCTGGGACCGGAACCGCGCGAACGCGGACCTGGAGGAGGCGGCAACGAGCAGTCCGGCGCCGACCGACGTCGCGATGAAGTCGCGTCTGTTCATGGTGCCCTCCGCTCGCAAGCCGCGGCGCCCTGCCTTGACAGTTCAGCGGCCCCGGCGGCCATGTCGGCCGGCGGGGAGCTTCCGCGGATGTTACCGTCGGCGGCCGCTCCGGGCCAGTGTCGATCGCAGGCCGGCGGAGCGCCCGCGGCGCTGCGGCAGCGTCGCCTCCCCCGCGAGCTTCGCTAGCGAGCCGACCGCAGCCAGCGCCGGACGACGCGGCTCCACCACAGGTAGGCGCCGGTGACGAAGAGCGCCGGCGGCACCAGTCCCATCACGGCCCAGACGGCCTTGGTGGTCGAGTTGCAGAGCGCCTCGCAGCCCGGGATGCCGCGGCCGCCCAGCCGGCCGAAGTGCAGGTAGGCGAGCCAGTACATCACGCGGTCGCCGACGCGCTCCACCGGGTTCGACATGTCGAACGGCTCCAGGTAGTCGACGACGGCGGCGAACGCGGCGGGGAACGACAGGTAGGCCCCGGTGACGGCCCACATGAAGAGGAAGGGCCAGCACCAGAAGCCGAACGCGCTGTGCAGGCTCCAGTGGAAGCGCCGCCAGTCTCCCCGCCGGTCGAAGGTCAGGCTGCGCCGCCAGCGCTGCATGCCCGGCCACCAGATGACGGCGCCGGTCAGCGACAGCAGCAGGAGGAAGACCGCGCCGACGCCGTTCACGCGCCGGCCGGTCTGCCCGGCCAGCAGATTGTCGTGCAGGTCGAGAATCCACGCGCTCACGCGGTAGCCGAGCGGCAGGGGATCCCCCAGGTCCTCGCCCGTGATGGGGTCGAACAGGCGCCGGATCCGCTCGCCGCCGCGCGTCAGGGTGAGCCGGACCGCATGTCGCGGGGTCTCGCCCGGCCGGACTTCCTGGACTTCGTAGCCGGGATAGGCCTCGCGGGCGGCCCGCTCGAGGGCGTCCTCGCCCAGGGACGCGCCGGGGCTGTCCACGATGACGGGTTGCGGGGAGAAGGCGATGTAGAGCTCGTTCCGGTAGACCAGCACGCTGCCGGTCACGCAGATCACGAACACGTAGGCACCCAGGCCGATGCCGGTCCACAGGTGCACCTGGAAGATGGCCTTGCGCAACCCGACGCTCTGCGGCGCCTGCACCCAGCGCGACCAGGAATTCGCCATGAGGCCTCGACCGCCGGCCCGAGAGGGCACCCCTGGCCCGTGCCGGCGGCGGCCCACAGCATACCCCGGCGGCGGTTCCGCGTCGCCCGGGAGGAGCCGATGTGGTGATTGGCGTCAATTCTCTGGCGGCGGCTGGATGCACCGGGCCGCGATTCCTGTCGGCTGCTCCGCCTCGCCTCCGGCTGGGAGACGCGACTCGCCGGGCGGGCACGTGGGGGGCTGAGCGGACGGGTCGTGGCCGATCCGGAGGGGTGCCTCGACCTGGGCTGCATCTGACGACGACGACGCCGCCGCGGCCGTCCGGTCGGCTGTTCCCGGCCGGCGGCCGCGACGGGTCGTGACGGGGAGACGGCGCGACTACGCGAGCGCGCGCTCGAAGAGCGCCAGGAGGCGGCTCCACGCGCGTTCCGCCTGCGCCTCGTGGTACACCTGCGTGTCGGGCGGGCACCAGCCGTGGAGCGCGCCCTCGTAGACCTCGATCTCGGCCGG
>JAPOWL010000263.1 GCA_026707615.1 Acidobacteriota bacterium
CCTCGGCCTCCTGTCCCATCGAGGTCCAGACGTCGGTGTAGACGGCGTCGACGTTGCGCACGGCGGCGCCCGGATCGCGAAAGCGCCGGAGCTCGGCTCCGCCGCGGGCCACGCGCGCGACGTCCGCGTCGACTTCCGCCGGCAGCTCGAAGCCCTCGGGCGACGCGACGTGCACCGTGATGCCGAGCATCGCGGCGGCCTGCGCGAACGAGGTCGCGACGTTGCCGCCGTCGCCGACGAACGCCACCCTCCGTCCGCGCGTTTCGCCCCAGCGCTCCTTCAGCGTCAGGCAGTCGGCGAGGGCCTGGCAGGGATGCTCCTCGTCGCTGAGGGCGTTGATGACCCGGAAGCTCGACGTCGCCAGGGCGAGGTCTCTCAGCCGGCGCTGCGCGTAGGTCCTCACCACCGCGCCCGCGACCCACCGCTCGAGGCTGCGGCCCACGTCGGCCAGCGATTCCCGCTTCCCCAGGGCCACGTCGGCGTCGGGATCGATGAAGTCCCCGCCGAGCTCGCGAATCGCGATCTCGAACGTCGACCGCGTCCGCAGCGACGGCTTCTCGAACAGCAGGGCGAGGTACGTGCCCTCGAGCGCGGCCGAGGTGGCCGCTTCCCGCCCCAGGTGCCGGTCGCGCTTCAACGCGGCGGCGAGCGCCAGGTTGTGCTCGAGGTCGGGCGGCTGGAAGTCCAGCACGGAGAGATAGCAGCGGCCCTCGAGAGCGCCGCCGGCCTCGCGCTCCCCGCCCCGGTCGGGGGCGGGGCCGTCGTTGAGGTGCGGGGACACGCCGGCGCCGGCCGGCGCACGGGCTCCCGCCATGGGCTTGGTCATGTCCTGTAGTCGGCGTTGATGCGGACGTACTCGGCGCTGAGGTCGCAGGTCCAGACCGTGGCCGCCCCGCTGCCGCCGGTGCCGAGATCGACGGCGACCTCCACCTCCGGCCCCCGCAGGTGCGCGGCGGCGTCGGCCTCGCGCTCGTCGAACACGGTCGCGTCGGCGAAGAGCTCCGCCGGCCCGATCCGCACGCGCGCACGGGCCTCGTCGAAGGCCACCCCGGCCCGCCCGGCGACGGCCACGAGCCGCCCCCAGTTCGGGTCTCCGCCGTGGAGCGCCGTCTTCACGAGCAGCGAGTTGGCGATGAGCCGGGCCGCCCGGCGCGCGTCGGACGCCGACTGCGCTCCGGCCACCCGCACCTCGACGAGGCGCGTGGCGCCCTCCCCGCCGCGGACGATGTCCTTCGCCAGGTCGGCCGAGAGCCCGCGCAGCGCTCCCACGAACACCGGATACAGCGCTTCGTCGATGGCCACGCCGCTCGCGCCGCCGGCCAGCAGGAAGACGCTGTCGTTGGTCGACGACTCGCCGTCGACGGTGATTGCGTTGAAGGTGTCGTCCGCCGCCTCGACGAGGGCCCGGCGCAGCACGGCGGGCTCGACGGCGGCATCCGTCGTCAGGAAGCCGAGCATGGTCGCCATCAGCGGCTCGATCATGCCGGCGCCCTTGACCATGCCGCCGATGGAGAACGTGCCCGCCGGCGTCGCGACCCGCACCGCGCGCTCCTTGGGGGCGCGGTCGGTGGTCATGATGGCCTCGGCGGCCGCCCCGTGGCCGCCCGGCGCGAGCCGCCCCGCCGCCTCCGCGATGCCGCGCGCCACCTTCGGAACGTCCAGGTGCATGCCGATGACGCCCGTGGAGGCGACGAGGACCATCCGCGGGTCGCAGCCCACCGCTTCCGCCGTTGCCGTCACCATCTCCCGTGCGGCCGACAGGCCGGCCTCCCCGGTGCACGCGTTCGCGCACTTGCTGTTGACGACGATCGCGCGCGCGCGCCCGCCGGACTGCGCGAGCTGCGCCCGCGACACGAGGACGGGGGCCGCCACGGCCCGGTTGGTGGTGAAGATCCCGGCCGCGCTCGCCGGCTCGTCGCAGGCGAGCAGGGCCAGATCGAGGCCCGCCGGCTTGAGCCCGCACGCGACGCCGGCGGCCCGGAAGCCCCGGGGCGCGGTGATGCCGCCCGCGACCGGTTCCACGGTAACGCGCAGCTCGGTCATGACGTCTTCCGCGCCGGCACCGGTGCCGCCGGCGCGAGGTTCAGCACCACCGCGTACTGGCCGCAGCGGCGGAACCACTCGCAGCGGTGGCAATCGGTCGCGATCTTCTCGGGCACCCACGTGTGGGGCACGATCGAGAAGCCGGCCCGGACGAAGGGCCGCGCCCGATGGGTGAACGCGCATACGGTCGGATAGCCTTGGCGGCGCGCCTCGTCGACGAGCGCGGCCAGGAGGCGCCGACCGAGGCCGGCGCCGCGATGGGCCTTGTCGACCACCAGCGAGCGGACCTCGCCGACCGCCCGGCTCAACCGGGCGAGCTCCCCGCAGCCGACGATCCGCCCGCCCGCCGCCGCGACCAGGAAGCGCGGCACATGCAGCTCGATCTCGCCCAGCGGGCGCGGCAACAGGTGCCCCGCGACGAGGTTGTCCGTGATGAGGCGATGCACGCCGACGGCGTCGACCGCGGTCGCGGACCGCAGCGTGACGGCGCCGCCGACGTGGTCATCCGCCGCCTGCGGCGGCGCGTCGATCGTGCTCGTCATATCGTTCTACGGCGCGGGCTCCTGCCGGCCGGCGTCGGCAAGCGCCAGTCGCAGGCGCTCGAGCGCCTCGTCGATGTCGGCGTCGCCAATCGTCAGGGGTGGCAGCAGCCGCACCACGGTGCCCGCGGTGCGGTTGATCAGCAGGCCGCGCTCGAGGGCGGCGGCGACGATGCGGTCCGCCACGCCGGCCGTCACGTCGATGCCCCACATGAGCCCGGCACCGCGCACCTCGCCGATCGCGGCGCTCGCCGCGGCCAGGGCCTCGAGGCCCTTCCGCAGGCGAGCCCCGGCCGCCGCGACACGCTCGATCAGTCCGTCCTCGAGCGCGTCGAGAAACACGGACGCGGCCCGGCACGCGAGCAGATTGCCGCCGTAGGTGCTGCCGTGATCCCCGAACGCCACCGCTTCCGCCACCCGCTCGCTCAGCAGGGCCGCGCCGACCGGGACGCCGGCCCCGAGCGCCTTGCCCAGCGCCATCAGGTCCGGAGCCAGCCCCAGCGCGCCCGAGTGGAACGGCCGTCCGGTCCGCCCGAGCCCGCACTGCACCTCGTCCGCGACGAGAAGCGTTCCCGTGGCGGCGCAGCGGTCCGCGAGCGCCTCCGCGGTCGCCGCCGGGATCGGCCGTACGCCTCCTTCTCCCTGTATCGGCTCGACGATGGCCGCGGCCGTGCGTTCCGTGATCGCCTTCTCGAGGGCCGCGGGGTCGCGGGGCGAGACGAAGGTCACGTCGGGCACGAGCGGCTCGAAGGGCGTCCGGTAGGCGGAGCCCGACGTGACCGAGAGCGAGCCGAACGTGCGGCCGTGAAAGGACCCGTCGAAAGCGACGATGCCCTTCCGCTCCGTATCGCCGCGCGTGTGCCAGTAGCGGCGGGCGAACTTGAGGCAGGCCTCGACCGCCTCGGTGCCGCTGTTGCAGAAGAACGTCCGTGCGAGGCCCGACAGCCGCGCGAGGCGGCGCGCCAGCTCGCCCTGCAGCGGGTGGAAGAAGAGGTTGGACGTGTGCAGCAGCTCGCCCGCCTGCGCGGCAATCGCCTGCGCCAGCCCCTCGTGGGCGTGGCCGAGCGACGCGACGCCGATGCCCGACAGCAGATCGAGGTACTCGCGGCCGTCGTCGTCCACGACGCGGCAGCCGCGGCCCCGCACCAGGACGACCGGGAGCCGCCGGTACACCTGCAATACGTGGGCGGCCTCGACCGCGCGCACTTCGTCGCCGAGTCTGCTCATGATGCTGCGTCCTCACCACTCTTCCGCGAGCGCCGGCGCAGTTCGGGCGCCCGCCCCGCGATGGGGCCGCCGACGGTGGTGCCGGGGCTCGCGTCGAACGCCCGGCGGCGGCCGTCGACGATCACGACCTCGCGAACGCCGCCCCGCCGGGCGGTGCGGCACGCGATCAGCTTCGCGACCATGCCGGCGCTGGCCCGCCCCCTGCCGATCAGATCGTCGATGGCCGCCTCGTCGACGGCGGGGATGGTCCGCCCGTCCGCGTCCAGGACCCCCGCGGTTCCCCCGGCGATGACGAGGCGCGACGCCCCGAGCCCCGCCGCGAGGTGTCCGGCCAGCGTATCGGCGTTCACGTTGAAGAGCTGCCCTGCCGCGCTCGCCCCGATGCTGGCGACGACCGGAAGGTGTCCGGTCCGGCAGAGGTCGAGCACCAGCCGGGGTCGGGGCTCGCCCACCGGTTGCCCGACGAAGCCGAGGTCCACGCGGGTGCCGTCCGCGGCGCGGTAGCGGCTCGCGCGCCGCACGCTCGTCATCCGGCCGGCCGCGGCCGTGAGCCCGCCCGCGCTGGCGCCGGCGCCCGCCAGCGCCGCGACCAGGCGGGTGTTGACCTGCCCGGCCAGGACGCCGACGACGACGTCCAGCGTCGGCCCGTCCGTGATGCGCAGCCCGTCGACGGCGCGCACCGGGATGCCGCGGCGCGCCAGGTCGGCGCTGACCTCGCGTCCGCCGCCGTGCACGACGACGAGCGGCCCGGCCTCGGCCAGGTGCGCGAGGCGGCGCGCGACGCGACCGAGCACGGCGGGCTCCTCGAGGAGCTCACCCCCCAGCTTCACGACCGCCGGACCGGGGCGCCGGGCCTCTGTCACGGAACGAGCCCCGCCCGCTCGTCGAAGCCGAACGCCATGTTGAAGCACTGCAGCGCCTGCCCCGCCGCGCCCTTCCCCAGGTTGTCCAGGCACGCGACGAGGACCACCCGCCCGGAGTCGACCCGCCAGCCGATGTCGCAGAAGTTCGTGTGCGCCACGTGCTTGATCTCGGGCAGCCGGTCGGCCGTCAGCCGCACGAAGGGCCGGCCGGCGTAGGCCGCCTCGAGCGTCTGGCCGATCTCGTCCGCCGTCGTGCCCGGCCGCACGCGGGTGTAGATGGTTTCCAGGATGCCGCGGTCGAGGGGTACGAGGTGGGGCACGAAGGTGACCGTTCTTCCGAGCTCCTGCTCGATCTCGGCCGCATGCCGGTGGGCGAAGACGCCGTACGCGGCCACGCTCCCGTGCACCTCGGAGAAGTGCGTCCTCTCGCTGGGCTTCTTGCCGGCGCCCGAGACCCCCGATTTCGCGTCGATGTGGACGTCGGCCTCCGGCGGGACGAGCCCGGCGGTGACGAGGGGCTTGAGGGCCAGCAGCGCCGCCGTCGGATAGCAGCCCGGGCAAGCCACGAAGCGGGCTCCCGCAAGCGACGTCCGGTTCCATTCCGCGAGACCGTACACGGCCGG
>JAPOWL010000047.1 GCA_026707615.1 Acidobacteriota bacterium
CTCACATCGACGAACACGCTGAGAAGGCGCGGGAGTCGGTAGCTTCATTTTGCCGGTGACGCGGGAAATGGACCGGCGTGAAACCCTGGAAGGGGGGAAGGCTACATGCGGAGATTTGTAACGCTCGCGGTCGTCTTGGTTCTTGGTTCTCCGGCGGCGGCATCGGCGGACGATGCGCAACGCATGCCTGGCATCCGGGCCTCAGCGGAACGGTTGGCAGCATCGGCGGTGCTCCAGACAAGCGGCGGAGTTCAGCGGTCGATGGCGCGGACGTGGGCAGGGGTAGGGCTTATGGCGGCCGGGGCCACCTTGGCGGCTACCGGGTCCGAATGCCGAGTGTCTGGCGAATTCGCGACCTTCTCTCAGAGCACCTTCCTCGGCTCCGTCAACCTCACAGGAAGATCGCCGGTGCTGTCCGAGGACTGCCGCCTAACCGACTTCACCATCACCGGCAATGTCGGATTCGACACGTTGAACCGGAGAGCATCCGAATACAACGTGAATTCTCTACAGCGCGACATCAAGCGCCACATCGAAGCCAACGTCCGCGGCGAAAGCGCCCTGAAGGCCGGAACGCTCTACGGCGGCATCGCCCTGATCGGCGTGGGCGCTCTGATCGCGGTCTTGTGGTCCGATGTGCCGGTCGCGGAGACCGTCACATTCACGCCGCGACCCGGCGGTGGGCAGGTCCGGGCATCGATCGGGTTTTGACACCTTCGCGGGAGCCGGGATCTAGCCCGGCTCCCCACCATCGTACTCGGCGCCCGCTTGTGATGTGGCGGGAGCCGGAACCGTGCCCGGCGGCGTGGGGCGGACTCCGCCGCCGGTTCAACGCGCAGGATTGACGGTCTCCTCTCCCGGGAGGGCGATCGGCGCGTTTGCGCCCGCGACGCGCCTCCGTCAGACTGGCCTCGATCGCGAGAGCGAGCGCCTGGGGACCGCGATCCAATCGCGCTCCCAGGCGTGGAGGGATGCCGCACGGCTCGACGGCGGTCCCGGTCGCGTGAGCGGGTGTTCATGTTCGATCGCACCTGGGACGCTACTGTCCGGAACGCGGCGTTCGAGTGGCTCAAGGCGCAGGTCGCCACATACGGCGACGTGCTGCCCCGCACGCTGCTCGTCGAGGGTTTCCCACTCGAGGGCGCTCGCGTTCCGCTCCTCTCCCCCAAGGGCATCTTCAAGCCACGGGTGCTGCGCGAGGCGCCACTCTCGATCACGACGGCGCCCAACGGCCCGTACGACGATGCCTTCGGGCCGAACGACCTCCTGCGATATCGCTACCGCGGTGAAGACCCGGAGCACCCGGACAACCGTGGCTTGCGGTTCGCGATGCAGGAGCGGCTGCCGCTGGTCTACCTGCACGGCTTGGTTCCCGGCCGATACGTCCCCGCCTGGCCCGTGTTCGTCGTCGGCGACCACCGGGCGGGTCTCACCTTTACCGTGGCGGTCGACGAGGAGCGACGTCGTTGGCCAGCCGCACGCTCATCGTCACTCGCCGTGCGGGACGACGCCGAGGACGCACGGCGCCGGTACGCAACCGCCGCCGTGCGGCAGCGCCTCCACCAGCGGGCGTTCCGGGAGCGCGTGCTGGAGGCCTACCGGCGCGAGTGCGCATTCTGCAGATTCCGCCATGCGGAGCTGCTCGACGCAGCGCACATCGTGCCCGATGCTGAAGAGGGCGAACCCGTCGTCGCCAATGGCCTTGCGCTGTGCAAGCTCCACCACGCGGCGTTCGACCGCAACTTCCTCGGCGTCCGTCCCGACTACGTGGTGCAGGTGCGTCGCGACCTGCTGACGGAGACGGACGGCCCGACGCTCGTGCACGGCATCCAGGCCCTGCACGGGGTGCGCATCAGGGTCCCGCGCCGGTCAGCCCTCCGCCCGGACCGGCACCGCCTGGAGGCCCGGTACGAGACCTTCCGGCGCGCGTGAGCGTCCCGGTCGCGGACGGGCCTCCAGCGAACGGTTCCCGCAGGCCGTTGTCCGGCACGCCGTCACGGCCCAAAGAGCCGTTTGACGGCACAGCGGAAGCCGGGCAGGACGTCGCCCCCGTGAGCTCACCGTCCTCCTCGATCACCTCGACGTCCTTCGGCGAGCGATACACCCGGACGCTCCGCGTGGCCGGCTCGACAACCCAGACGAGCCGTGTCCCCGCCGCGAAGTAGTCGACGATCTTGGCCTGGACGTCAGCAGCTCGATCCGACGGAGACGGAACCTCGACGGCGAGGTCCGGAGCGAAGGGCCAGTAGGACCTGGGGATGCCGGTCTCCGGGATGCGCTCAGCGGCCACGAAGGCGGCGTCCGGAGCGCGAACGACGTCGGGGGCTCGCCGCAGCACGAACCCGGTCTCCGCGCCGCAGCAGACGCCGCCGTGGCGGAGTGCGTACTCTTGAAGCACGTAAGCCACTCGCGCCGTCACCACGCCGTGCTCGGCCCCCGTCGGCGTCATGCGCACCAGGCTTCCCTCGACGAGCTCGTAGCGGTAGCCGTCGTCAGGCCGCTCGAACAGCTCTTCGGCCGTCGTCGGTGCATGCAAGAACAGTGTCGCCATCGACTGCGCTCCGCCACCGGGGGCTCAGTTCGCCGGCACGGCCTCCATCAGCAAGGCCAAGGCCCGCCGCAGCGCCTGCCCGCCGGCGCGGGCGCCGCGGTAGTGGCCTTGGCGCACGACCACCAGATCGTGGGACGGAATGATCAACGTGGTCTGCCCGCCCGCCCCCGACATGTAGTAGGCGTCCCGCGGCACCGGGAACGAGCCGGTGCCGTTGATCCAGAAGAAGCCGCCGTAGATCGGCCGGCCATCCGCCCGCCACGCGGGCGCCACGGTGCTGACGAAGTCGACGAAGCCCTCCGGCAGGATCCGCTCGCCGTTCCAGACGCCGTCCTGCAGGTAGAGGTTGCCCAGCCGGGCCCAGTCGCGGGCCGGGGCCAGCTCGTAGCCCTGCAGCAGGTAGTTGCCGTAGGGGTCCGTCTCCAGCACCATGCCGCGGATGCCGATCCTGTCGAACAGTTCCCGCTGCGGGAACGACAGATACTCGTCGCCGCGGCCCTCGACGCCGAGCCGGACGAGGTAGTTGGTCAGCACGGGGTCGGAGTTGCGGTAGCGCCCGATCGTGTTCGGCGGCCACTGCGGCGGCCGGGTCGCCGCCCACGCGAACGAGTCGGCTCCGCCGGTGTACACGTAGAGGTGGTCCGGGTAGCCGAGCGAGGGGTCCAGGTCCGGGTCCGCGACGCCGCGGAAGCGCAGCCCGCTCGACATCCGCAGGATGTCGGCGATGCGGATCGCCTGCCGCGGATCGCCGGGCGTCTGCCACTCGGGCACCGGGGCCGGCTGGTAGAGCTCGTAGACGCCCTGCTGGATCAGCACGCCCATGAGCGTCGCCGTGAGGCTCTTCCCCATCGACCAGCTCTCGAGCGGCGTGTGCATCGTGATGCCGGGGCCGTAACGCTCGCCGATGATGCGGCCCTTGTGCGTCACGACGAACGCGGCCGTGAGCCCCTCGGACGGCTCGAAGGCGGCGTCGACCGCCTGCCGGACCGTGGCGGCGTCGATGCCGGCCGGGAGGGGCGCATCCGGCAGCAGGTCGCCCATCGGCCACGGCGCGGTCGCGGGATCGGGCAGCGCGCTGCGGATCTCGACCGGCTCGAAGAAGACGTCGTCCTCGCCGGGCGGAAGCGTCACGCACCCGTGGTCGCCGTTGAACATGGCCGTCCGCACCACGCCGTTCGGCAGCGTCAGGTGCACGCGCCGCCGGTCGCGGTCGACCTCGCGGGCCGTGACCTGCCGGCGGTACTCGTACGGCCCGCTGAAGAAGCCGACGCTCTCCGCCGCGAAGTCCGCGTCGAGACCCGTCACGAAGACGGCGGAGCAGAGCGTCTTGGCGAATCCCGCGACGTGATGCGACAACGGATCGCCGGGGGGCGCGACGTACTCCGTGTCGAGCTCGACCGCGTCCGCCCGGGCGAGCATCTCGGCCAGCGAGGCGGCAGGAGGCTGCCCGCCCGCTGCCGCCGGCAGGACGATCTGCCAGCCCGCGACCACGAGGGCCCAGGCCAGCACCCCGCTACGACGCGGGAATCGAACCCGCCCACGCGACGTGTCTGTCCGCTTCCTCATCTGACCAACCTCCCTCGCGCGCCACCCCGGACGAGCCGCGCGCAACGCGCCACGGCCCGATCATCGGCCGGCTCCGCACCGCTGGCCGCGCGGCGCCCCGCGATGTGGAGCGTAGCACGGTGGTCGGCCAGTACCGGCGCCCCGGCGGGGAGGCACCGGCGCCTCGAAAGAGCGACATCGCGGGAGTCTCGACACCCCGGCCCGCCGAGGCCGGGCGCCCCGGAGCGCGGTGCTACAATGCGGCCGATAAAGACGGAGGGACGCCACGTCCCACGCCACGCCAAGGAGCCGCAACATGCTGCCAGCAGGTCGCCTGATTCCCACTGTCGCCGCGGTTGTCGTCGTCGCGCTCGGCGTCGGCGGGGCGGCCGGCGCCCAGATCCTCGACGGGCCCGACCCCGCCCAGATGGAGGACGCCCCGGACCTCGGGTACCGCCCCGTGCCCCACGGCCTGCAGATCCCGGACGGCCTGGAGATGGGCGCGCCGTCGAGCGTCGGCTGGACGTCGACCGACCGGCTCCTGGTCTTCAACCGGGGCCCGAACCCGCTGATGGAGTTCGAGGCGGACGGCAGCTTCGTGCGGGCCTGGGGCCAGGGCCAGTACGACCGGCCGCACGGAATGCGGATCGGCCCCGAGGGGCACATCTGGACCACCGACGTCAACGGCGACACCGTACGCAAGATGAACCCGGAAGGCGACGTGCTGCTGACGATCGATTCCGACGACACGCCCCTGATGAACGAGCCCACGGACCTCGCCATCGGCGTCGGCGGCGAGATCTTCGTGCTCGTCGGCCACGGGCGGGGCGACCCGCACGTGCTGAAGTTCGACCCCGAGGGCGCGCTCCTGAAGTCGTGGGGCGAGGCGGGGACCGGCGCGAGCGAGTTCGACACGCCGCACTCGATCGTCATCGACACCGAGGGGATGGTCTACGTCGCCGACCGGCAGAACCGGCGCATCCAGATCTTCGACAGCGAGGGCAACTACATCAAGGAATGGGCCTACAAGGGCCTCCCCTGCGGGCTCTACATCCACTCCGACGGCACGATGTACATGGTGAGCGGGTTCGCGGGCGAGATCCTGCAGCTCGACGAGAACGGCAGGGCGGTCGGCGCCAATGGCCAGCCCGGCCGCGGCCTCGGGGAGATCGGCGAGGCCCACTA